>JANPCY010000276.1:0-3177 GCA_031431175.1 Steroidobacteraceae bacterium
CCAGGAAATCCTGCGTGCGCTCGGTTCCATGATCGCGCGCCAGGGTGCGACCTTATCTGCGAAGGCAGGCTCCGCGCCGTCCGCTGCCGCTTCCAATCCGGCCCGCTTGTCGATCTGCGTGCTGCCCTTCGCCAACATGAGCGGCGATGCCGAGCAGGAGTATTTCAGCGACGGGATCAGCGAGGACATTATCACCGACCTGAGCAAGGTCTCGGCTCTTTCGGTGGTCGCGCGCAATACCGCTTTCACCTTCAAAGGCAAGAACGTCGACGTCTCGCAGGTCACACGGCATCTCAAGGTCAGCCACGTGCTCGAAGGCAGCGTGCGCAAGGCGGGTGGCCGTGTCCGGATCACCGCCCAGTTGATCGACGGCAGCACTGGCGGTCATATCTGGGCCGAACGTTACGACCGCGACCTGAGCGACATCTTCGCGCTGCAGGACGAGATTTCCGAGGCCATCGTCAAGGCCCTGAAACTGAAGCTTCTGCCCGAAGAAAAGAAAGCGATCGAGCAGCGCGGCACGGACAACGTGGAAGCTTACAACCTCTACCTCATGGCGCGGCAGTCCTATGTCACCGGCCATGAAGCCGATGCCCGGCGGGCAGAAGCGATCGTGCGCCTGTGCAGCCGCGCCACCGAAATCGACCCCGACTATGCGCGCGCCTGGGCGCTCATGGCCCTTGGGCAATTGGCTTTGCGCTTCGTCCATGGAAGAGCAGGCGATGACGGCCTGGCAGCTGCGGAACGGGCGCTCGCGCTGGACGCCCATCTGGCCGAGGCTCATGCCGCAAAGGCCAGGGTATTGTCCCAGTACGGTCGTCACGATGAAGCGTCCGCCGAAATCGACATCGCCCTGCGCCTGGATCCCGAGTCCTACGAGGTCAACAGATCAGCGGCGTATTTGCGATTCAGGCAGCACCGGCTGGAGGATGCCATTCGCTATTACGAAAATGCGATGACTCTCATGGAGACGGACCTGAATTCGGGTGGCATGTTGGGCACCTGTTACAACGCCGTCGGAAATACCGAGGCTGCTCTGCGCGTCGCCCAGATCACACTCTCCCGAACCGAAAAAATACTGACGCAGGATCGGAACAATGCGGCGGCCATGGCCTACGGCGCCAATGCGCTGGCGGAGCTTGGGGAGTCCGAACGCGCGAAGGATTGGATCGGCCGCGCACTCCTGATCGACCCGGACAATATGAACGCACGCTACAACTTTGCCTGCGCCCTGACGACCCATTTCAAAGACAAAGACGCCGCACTCGAGCTGCTCAGGCCGGTTTTCGCGAAGTTGGCAATCGGCTTCCTGAACCACGCAAAGGTCGATCCGGACCTCGATCTCCTCCGTGATGATCCGCGCTTCAAGGCCATGGTCGCAGCCGCGGAGGCGCGCCTCGCGGCGACAAGTGATGGAGGCTCCTCGCAAGCGTCCTAGCAACAAGACCGGGCGGTGCCGACGCAGGAGCCCCCCGCTGGCAGATAAAGGAAATCCGCACCGCAGTGCGCTGTCATGTTTTGATGACTGCTATCGATCGCAGCGATGCCGCCGCCTACCTCGACCGTTGGGTGTCGATGACGCAGCGGGAGCGCATGGAATTGCGCGAGACTTCGACTGAGCAGAAGCTTCGCCAGCTTAGTGCCCTGTTCGCGTCGCGATCCTTGTTTCCAGTCAATGCAGAGGTCGAGCGCGAACGCGAAAATTTATGCGAACGGTGGCATCGGATTCGTCCCGCCGTCCGTGAGCGCCCAATTACCTGAGTCCCTGGCCGCGGCGCTTGACGCGGGACATTGACGCACTCATCGATCTGCCGGATCAAGAATGGGGCCGAATCCTTGCCGTGGCTGGTGACTTCGGTATCGAGCCGCGTATTGAGCATCCACTCGAGTTTGCCAGATAGTTCCTCGTACTTTTGCTGCGGCGCCAAGTGTCACAGATCGATATCGACGTCATCGTAGGAGCCTTGCCATTTGAACGCGATGCTGTGAGTTCAGGCCAGACCCGAATGTTCGGTCAACTCGAGATCCGGCTGCCGCGGGTCGAAGACCTGATGATCATGAAAGCCATCGCCCGCGTGCGCCAGTGGGTGCGCGAATTTGCCAACGCAGCGACGATGCCCGAGCTGGTCGAGGACTTCGACAGGCTGGTTGCCGGGAATCGATCCGGGTGATGCCAAGTCCGCGATGCCCGGAATGTGGAATTATCGTGGAGTCAAGTATGGCGGCCAGGGGTGGAATTGAATCACCGACACGCGGATTTTCAGGTAGCACAAGCGGTTAGCTGGTATCGGCGGAGATTGCCCAGAAACGTCTGCAGAGCTCTTGGAGACAATGGCCAAGTAATGCCGGGTGATACCCGTTCACGGCCAATTCGTAGCACGGGAGTAGCACTACAAGCCTGCGTCAATTAGGAGGCTCTGAGCCCGCACGGCAGCACGCGAATTACCGATCGACGTCAATGCGCCGTACACCCAGGACCTTGCGCCGCGGCCAGACCAGCGTGCGCGAAAGCAACGCAGAGATTCGTGTATCTCGATCGGCCAATGCTTTGGCTCGAAAACTCAATGGCTCAAATCCGGCAGGCGTGCTAGCGGCGATAGAAGGCGACAAGTTTTCGCGCTCTCTGCGGCACGGTGATTCATCACGCTTCAGACAGGACGATCCGTGTTCGTCCCCTCGTGCACGGATTCGACCGTTGCGGCGAGAGATCGGCGCGCCAGAACCCATAGCGCGAGTTGCATGATGATCAGGTTCAGGCTGCTTGCAACCGCTGCTCCGACGATGCCGAAGCGCGGAATCAGCACGAGGTTCAGCAGAACATTCGCAACAGCCGAGGAGACATGGACGACCGCCGCCGAATCCTGACGGCCCGTCATCATCAGGAAACTAGTGAGCGGTCCCAGGACGGCAACCAGCACGTGCCCAACAGTC
Source organism: Steroidobacteraceae bacterium (assembly GCA_031431175.1). Taxonomy (GTDB): domain Bacteria; phylum Pseudomonadota; class Gammaproteobacteria; order Steroidobacterales; family Steroidobacteraceae; genus SCUD01. Next base: position 2,932 of record JANPCY010000276.1, read on the forward strand.
AGAATCAGGAGGGAGGGATATCCCGAAGTGAAATCCCGCCCAAAGAATTCGAGCATCCGGGCACCGAAGACGACCACGACAATGCCCGCGAGCAGCGAAGCGACAAAGATCCAGCGTGTCGTCGCTGCGAGAAAGCGCTTGAGCTCTGCCCGGTTTCGCCTGGCGTGCAGCGCGGACAGCTGCGGCTGCGCGACCACGCTCCCGATTCCGAGCGCAAAAGAAACCAGCGTCGCCGTACGCACGGCC
>JANPCY010000277.1:0-5587 GCA_031431175.1 Steroidobacteraceae bacterium
ACGAACTGCCGGAGCGGCTGCACGCGGTGCTGCGCGTGATCTATCTGGTATTCAATGCATGTTATGCTGCTACATCTGGCGAATCGCTTACCCGCACGGACTTGTCCGGCGAGGCGTTGCGCCATCCCCTGCGGCGATTCATTGAGCGGCGTCTGCGCGAACTGCCGCGGCAATAGCCTGTAAAATCCCCGGATGCGCTCCATCATCTCGATTTCTGAGCTGACCAAGACCTATGCCTCAGGTCAGCAGGCTCTCAAGCACGTCAATCTGGAAATCCGCGCAGGCGAGATCCTCGCGCTGCTCGGACCCAATGGCGCGGGCAAGACCACCTTGATCAGCATCGTTTGCGGCATCGTGACGCCGACATCGGGCACGGTTCTCGTGGATGGCAACGATATCCTGCGCGACTATCGTGCCGCCCGCTCGAAGATAGGCCTGGTGCCGCAGGAGCTCGCGACCGACGCATTCGAGACCGTCCGTGCAACCGCAAGCTTCAGCCGCGGCCTGTTTGGCTGCGCGCCGGACCCCAGGCACATCGAGGGCGTGTTGCGCGACCTGTCGCTCTGGGACCGTCGCAATGACATCATCATGACGTTGTCCGGCGGCATGAAGCGGCGCGTGATGATCGCCAAGGCGCTTTCGCACGAGCCGCGCATCCTGTTCCTGGACGAGCCGACCGCCGGTGTCGATGTAGAATTGCGACGCGAAATGTGGGCGCTGGTGCGGCGGCTGCGCGACAACGGCGTGACGATCATCCTGACGACGCACTACATCGACGAGGCCGAGGAGATGGCCGACCGGATCGGTGTCATCAGCCAGGGCGAGCTGATCGTCGTCGAGGACAAGATCCGGCTGATGCGAAAGCTCGGCAAGAAGCAGCTGACGCTGCACCTGCAGGAGCCGATGACGGCGATCCCGGCCGGGCTCGAGGCGTGGAAGCTGGCGTTGAAAGCCGGTGGATTCGAACTGGAGTACAGCTTCGACGCGAGTGAGGAGCAGACCGGCATATCGGCGCTGTTGCGACGGCTGTCGGAGCTCGGCGTCGGATTCAAGGACCTCAATACACGGCAGAGCTCGCTGGAGGAAATCTTCGTGAGCCTCGTCGGCGAGCGCCAGGGATTCCGGCGATGAACGCGGTCATGTTCAATCGCCACGGTGTCTGGGCGATCTATCGATTCGAGATGGCGCGCTTCCTGCGCACGCTGCTGCAAAGCGTGTTGACACCCGTGATCACGACATCACTTTATTTTGTGGTGTTCGGCGCGGCGATCGGCGCGCGCATGACAGAGGTCGACGGCGTGCCCTATGGCGCATTCATTGTCCCGGGTCTGATCATGCTGTCCGTGTTCATGGAAAGCCTTTCAAACGCTTCGTTCGGTATCCATTTTCCGAAGTTCACCGGCACGATCTTCGAGCTCTTGTCGGCGCCGGTCTCTGCATTCGAAGTGGTGCTCGCCTATGTCGGCGCCGCAGCGACCAAGTCTGTCGGCCTCGCGCTGATCATCCTGGCAACCGCGTCGGTCTTCGTGCCGATCCAGATCCTGCATCCGGTCTGGATGGTCGCATTCCTGGTCCTGACCGCGGTGACCTTCTGCCTTTTCGGCTTCATCATCGGCATCTGGGCGAAGAACTGGGAGCAGATGCAGCTCGTGCCGATGCTGATCGTCACGCCACTGACCTTCCTGGGTGGCGCCTTTTATTCCATAGACATGTTGCCGCCGGCCTGGCGCACGGTCACGCTGTTCAACCCGGTCGTGTACCTGATCAGCGGCTTTCGCTGGACATTCTTTGGCACTGCCGATGTCGATGTCAGTGTCAGCCTGGCGATGACGCTGGTGTTCCTGCTGGCCTGTCTCGGGCTGGTGGCGTTGATATTCCGGACCGGGTACCGGCTGAAAAACTGAATCGCGGCGCGTTGACACCTGCGTGCGCTACACTTCGCACGGCCCCTTCAGGGAGAGGCATGATGCCGGGCAAGCGCGCTCTGGTGGTTGACGATTCCAAGTCCGCGCGAGTCGTCCTGAGCCGGATGCTCGAGAAATACGGGATTGAAGTCGACAGCGCCGATTCGGCCGAAGCGGCGCTCGAGTATCTCCGCGAACACCGCCCGGACGTGATCTTCATGGATCACCTGATGCCCGGCATGGATGGCCTGCAGGCGGTCCGCGAAATCAAGGCCAATCCCGAGCTTTCTGCCATCCCGGTCATGATGTACACGTCCCAGGAGGGCGAACTTTACAGCGGCCAGGCGCGCGCCTCTGGCGCCGTGGGCGTGCTGCCAAAATCCATCCGTCCGATCGACGTGACCAAGGCCTTGTACCAGCTGCAGCTGTTGCCCGATCGGCGCGACGAAGAGCCTTCGATGCTGCAACAGGTAAATGGCGGCCCGGCGGCGCCCGCGGGCGAGCCTGTGACAACGACGCCACCGGGGCCGGCCGATCCGCGCCTGCGCAGCCTGGTCGAGGCCATGCTCAAAGAGCAGAGCATCGAATTGCGCAGGTTCATCATCGCCTCGCTCGACTCACAGGTGCACCGGGTCGTCGCCGAATTGCGGCCGAAAGAGCCTGCACTGCCCGGCGAGGACGGCGAGCCGGTGGCAGAGCTGCGCGCCGCGCGGCCCTGGGGATGGATCCTCGCGACCGTATCCGCACTCGTCGCGCTCATCGTGGTCGGCGTGCTGTATCGGCAATCGCAGGGCGCTACCGAGCAGGCGCAGCGCGCATTCGAGGCCGTCACGGCGTCAAATGAAGCGCTGACCAAGGCCATAGAGAAATGGCGCGTCGTCAGCGAGCGGCCACCGGCCGCGGATGACAGCAGCGAACAGCGTGCGCTGGTGCTGTCGGCGCCATTCGGCGAGCCACCACTCGCGCCGGCGCGCCTGGAGGCGCTGCGCACGCTCGTGACCCAGCTCGAGCGGGCCGCCATCGGCGGAATTGTGCGCGTCGAAACCTATTCGGGCAGCTTTTGCCTGTCCGGCAACGGCGAGCAGGGCTATACGCTCGCCGCCGCGGCGACGGCCGCTTCGCAGTGCGAGCAGATGGGCAATCCCTACGACGATACCCAGAGCGGCATTGCACGGCCGCCGCTCGGATTCGCAAACCTCGCTTCTTCGGTGCGCCGGCGCACCAATGGGGCAATTGAACTTGAGCTTGCGCCAGGGCCGCGTGATCGGCTGTCCGTATCCTATCCGCCCATCGACCAGGCGACGGCAGGCCAGTGGAACGCGGCGGCGCAGTCCAACAACCGCATCGAGATCAGCGTCATTCCGCGATGACCGGCGGCCTCCTGATTTACGGCGCGAATGGTTACACGGGCGAGATGATTGCGCGTGCCGCGGCTGCTGCCGGACTTGCACCAGTCCTGGCCGGCCGTTCGACCGCGCCAATCGAGTCGCTTGCCCGCGAGCTGGGCTGCAAGTTCCGCGTATTCGGGCTCGACGATGCGGCGGCCATTGCCACGGCACTCGCTGGCTGCCGTGTCGTGCTGCACTGTGCCGGTCCATTCTCGGCAACTGCCGGTCCGATGATGGCCGCCTGTCTTGCGGCGCGCGCGCATTACACGGACATCACGGGCGAGATCGAGGTCTTCGAACGCGGTTTCCGCCAGGATGCCGCCGCAAGGCAGGCTGGAATCGTTATTTGCCCAGGCGTGGGATTCGACGTCGTGCCGACCGATTGCATCGCACTGACGCTGAAGCAGGCGCTTCCGGACGCGACCCACCTCGCGCTCGGCTTCGACAGCCGCTCGGGATGGAGCCGCGGGACCGCCTCGACGAGCGTTGAGGGCCTTGGTCAGGGCAGTCACGTACGCGAGGGAGGCGTCATCCGCCAGATCCTGCTCGGCTCGCGCACGCGCCGGGTCGATTTCGGCGCAGGCGAGAAACAGGCGACCGCGATTCCCTGGGGCGACGTCAGCACCGCGTATCGAACCACGGGCATCCCGAATATCGAGGTTTATGTCCCGGTGTCGCCGCGTGCGCTCACGAACCTGCGCCGCCTGGGCAAGCTTGGCTGGCTGCTGCGCTCAGCTCCCGTGCAGTCTTTTCTGAAGTGGCGTATTCGCAGTGGCACTCCGGGTCCGACCGCCGAGGAGCGCGTGAAGACGCCCGTATTCGTCTGGGGAGAGGCGCGCGCCGCGGGCCGTACCATTACCGCCAGGGTCCGGGTCGCGAATGGCTATACGGTCACGACCGATGCGTCCATTGCAATCGCGCGCCGGCTGCTCGCGGGCGGCGTCTCACCGGGATTCACGACGCCGGCGCGACTGATGGGCGCCGACTTCGTCACCAGCCTGCCGGGGGCGTCGAAGATCACCGTTGAATGAACTGACCTCGCTCGCACGCGAAATATTCGAGCCACCCGCCTGGCTCGGCAATCGCCACATCCAGTCGGTGCTGCCGAGCCTGCCCATGAGGCGTACGCCCGTCGAGCAGCGCGCACAACCCGTCATTGCCGCGAGCCGCCAGCTCGTCCTCGACTGCGGCGACGGCGCGCGGCTGATGGGCTGGTATGCGGAAGCACCGGCGAGCCCGGACCCGGAGCCACGGCGCCTTGCCGTGCTGCTGCACGGCTGGGAGGGCAGCGCAGAATCGCTATACGTGTTGTCCGTGGCCCAGTTGCTGCACGAGCGCGGATTCGCGGTGATGCGGCTCAACCTGCGCGACCACGGCGGCAGTCATGCGTTGAATGAAGGCCTGTTCCATTCCTGCCGCATCGCCGAAGTGGTCGGCGCGATCGCGCGCCTGCAGTCGCTGTTTCCAGTGGCGCGGCTGTCACTCGCGGGATTCTCACTGGGCGGAAATTTCGTGTTGCGGGTCGGCGCACGCGCCGTTGCCGCCGGGATCCGGATCGCGCGCATCGTCGCGGTCTGCCCCGTACTCGATCCGGCGACGACACTCGCTGCCCTCGAAGCCGGGCCCGCAATGTACCGGCATTATTTCATTTTCAAGTGGCGCCGATCGTTGCGCGCCAAGCAGGCGGCCTGGCCGGCCGTCTACGAATTCAGCGAGTTGCTCGGTGAGCGGTCGCTGACCACAATGACCGAACGCATGGTACTGAAGTACACGGAATTCCCGGACCTTGCGAGCTACCTCAGGGGCTACGCGATCACGGGCGATGCGCTTGCCGGCTTGCAGGTGCCGGCGCGCATCATCACCTCGCGTGACGATCCGATGATTCTCGCGCGGGATCTTGACCGGATCGCGAGACCAGCCTCGCTTGAACTGACGGTCACCACGCGCGGTGGCCACTGCGGCTACATGGATGCGCTCCGTGGTCCGAGCTGGATCGATCGCGCAATCGTGCAGGACCTGCTGCGCGACTGAAGACTCAGGCGGGGGTCGCGGAGCGCATCAGCTCGATCCATTTTATGTAGCGCGCCAGCAGCTGCTGGTCGGGCTCCGCCTCGAGTCGCCGCATCGCGGGTCCCTCGAAGCCGGCGGGTTCGCCTGCGATGAGGAATGCGAGGCCGCGCGAGGTCGCCTCGCGATCGCTCGCGCGATCGACCGGCACGCCGGCGAGGCAGGCGAGCATCCGGCACAGCAGGCGATTGTCTGCCAGCCCGCCGCTCGCGATCAGCCGCGCGGGCG
>JANPCY010000278.1:0-3237 GCA_031431175.1 Steroidobacteraceae bacterium
GGACCTCGTCCGCCCGATACTCGAAGGTCGTGCCCAGATCGTCGTCGGCGAGCGGCCGATAATGCAAATGGCGGATTTCTCCCTGACCAAGCGCATGCTCCAACGGCTGGGCAGTGCGGTCGTCAAATTCGTGAGCGCAACCGACGTTCCGGACGCACCCAGCGGATTCCGCGCGATCAGCCGGGAAGCGGCATTCCAGTTGTGCGTATTCAGCAAGTACACGTATACCCTGGAGACGCTCATCCAGGCCGGACGAAAGAACCTGCCAATCGCCTCGGTTCCCGTGCGAGTCAACCGCGTCGTCCGGCCATCCCGCCTGGTGCGAAGCCTTCCATCCTACGTACTACAATCTTTGTTGACGATCTTCCGCATTTTTGTCCTGTACAAGCCGCTGAGGTTCTTCCTGTTGATGGGAACCGTGTTCCTGCTCCCGGGAATGACCTTGGGCGTGCGCTTCGTGTTCGCCTATGCGGAAGGCGAAGGTGCGGGCCACGTGCAATCGCTGATTCTGGCCGCCATCCTGATTGTCATGGCGGTCATCGTATATGCGGCGGGTCTGATCGCGGACCTGATCGCCGCCAACAGGATGCTGCTCGAAGAAATCAGGATGCGACAGCTGCGGAACGAGGTGAATGCAGGCCTGCGGATCACTCCATGACCCACTGGCGATGAGTTTCATCTCATTCCTCAAGCGTCAGCGCGAGTCCTTCCTTGATCGCCATTACGACGCAAGCGACTGGTCGAATCGGATGTTTTCGGCCGCGACCTACTCGCTGTGGCGTGTGGCATTGCCCGTGTTGACCGGTCATTGCCAGGGCCTGGTTCTGGACGCCGGTTCGGGCCGCGGCGCATGGCGCGGGCCGATCCTCGAGCGGGCGGAGTCATACGAGTCCATCGACATCGGTCCGCGAGGGGCCGACCGATCGTCGTGGGTGGGGGACCTGGCAGACATGCCGCAAGTGCCGACGGCCCGCTTCGACACTGTGGTCTGCCATCAGGTCCTCGAGCATTTGCCGCGGCCATGGCTGGCGCTCGCTGAAATGCGCCGCGTTCTGAAGCCGGGTGGCAAGCTGATCGTCAGTGCGCCGCACTTGAGCAGGCTGCATGAACTGCCACATGACTATTTCCGATATACGCCGCAGGGGATGCGGGCTTTGCTGGAGGACGGCGGGTTCGTGGGTATCGAGCTGAATACATACGGTGGCATGCTGTGTTTCCTGCACCATCAATCCAGTTTCCTGATACCCGGGCTCGTTGCAAGCATTCCGGTCATCGGCCCGTTCGCGATAGCGATCAATTCGTTCTTCTCGTGGTCGTTCGCCCACCTGGATCGTTTGCTGGACCGGCGTGGACTGACGCCACTGGGTGTCATCGCGACCGCATGCAAGCCGGCGTGAAGAAGTCGGCGCGAAGCAACGAGGTGCTTCTGATCACCTCGAGCTACCCGCGCTGGGCCGGCGATTCGACGACTCCCTTCGTGCACCATCTGGCCCAGGATCTGCGGTCCCTGGGCTGGAACATTCTGGTGTTAGCCCCGCACGCACCTGGCGCTGCGCGCCGGCAGGTCCTGGACGGCGTTCCGGTGCATCGCTTCCGGTATCTCTGGCCTGAGTCGCTGCAGACGGTTTGTTACGACGGTGGTGCACTGGTCAAGCTCCGCGCCAATCGCTGGATTCTGGTCAAGATTCCCTTCCTGGTCGTTGCGCAGTGGTTGGCTGTCCTGTGGCACTTGATTCGCCACGACGTTGCGCTGGTGCATTCCCATTGGCTGTTGCCGCAAGGCCTGACGGCCGCACTTTCGGCGGGCCTTCTCCGGGTTCCTCATGTGGCGACCGTGCATGGCGGTGATGTATTCGCGTTGCGCGGCCCCGTCATGCGCGCTTGCAAGCGGCTTGTCCTCAGTCGGGCAAGCGCAGTGACCGTCAACAGCTCGGCGACGCAGGCGGCGGCCGAACAGCTCGCGCGCCGCATGCGCCGATTGGTCCGTATTCCAATGGGTGTAACCAACCAGTCCCCAACCGACGGAGCCGAAGCCGCAGACCTGCGCGACCGGTTCCGTAGAGGAAACGGCCCGTTGCTCATCTTCGTCGGTCGACTGGTGATGGAGAAGGGCGTTGGAGATATGCTTGAAGCCGTCGCGCTGGCACAGCATGAACTTCCTGACATAGCTGCATTGATCGTCGGGGACGGTCCGGATCGGGACTGCTTTCAGAAACAAGCCAATCGACTCGGCATCGTGAACCGTGTGAGCTTTACCGGCTGGATTCCATCCGACCAGATCCAGAACTATCTTCGTGCCGCCGATATCTTCGTTGGACCATCCCGGCCGGCGCCCGACGGCTGGTTGGAAGCCCAGGGGCTCGCCCTGATCGAAGCAATGCTGGCCGGCCTAGCCGTCATTTCGACCGCGACCGGCGGAATCACGGATGCAGTACGCCACGACGAGACCGGCTTGATCGTCAATGCCGCAGCACCCCGGGAGATCGCCGATGCGATCCGGCGATTGGCCGGCGATACCGCCTTGGCGGAACGGCTTGCCAGCCATGGGCGCAGGCTGGCCCTTAGCGAGTTCACGCGCGAGATCAGCGCGAAAAAATTCTCCGACTTGTATAGCCGCGTGTCAGGCGTCGTTCCACTGGCCGCCGGAACAGAGTCCACGAAGTACGCAAGTTGACGCGTACCGCGTTCAGGTGCCGGCACGCCTGAATACGTGGAAATCGGCGAAGGTTTTTTCCCGGTAGGGATTTTCCGCGCTTTGAATCAACGTGAACCGGGGGAACGCCGTCCGCACGTCATCGACGAACCGGCGATGCCGCACGTGCCGCACCGGCACCGCATCCTCACAATTGGACGCGTACACGATCACGAAGCGACGTGATGTAGTGAAGAGATTGGCAAGGTGATTCTCGTAGACGTCGTCTTCCATGAGGTGATAGATGACATCGAGTGAGATCGTCAGATCCGCGCAAAGAAAATCGCCGAGATTGACAGTCTGCAACGCGTCAAACCACAGGAAAGACTTGGTCGGGTCATGCGAGAAGCGGCGTATGCACGACTCCACGGCGGTCCGCGATACGTCCAGGCCGATGTAACTTGGATATTTGGCCAGCGCCAGCTGCTGGCCATCGCCGCAACCGATCTCGATGACCGACCTTACGTCCTGTTCCCTGACAAACTCATTCAGGAAATCGGCCTTGAACTGTGCGGCACGACCGCACGAGCCGGCTCCCGAGGTCA
>JANPCY010000279.1:0-17962 GCA_031431175.1 Steroidobacteraceae bacterium
CGCCGTCCCAGATCGAGCCCGAGGGCGTCGGCAGCCTCAATCCCGATGCTCAGATCCCCAACCGCCACGCCCAGCCCGACCACTCACCGCCACTCGACGCGACCCGCGCCGAAAATACGCCGTTTGGATTTCCTATCCGTCGCAATCGAGCGTGTTCCGTTGCCTTGAAACCGAACAACTGGTCGCCGACATGACTGGTGCCGTCCGCGTCGTGGTCTTCGACCATATACGCCAGTTGAGTTCATCGACGCGCGGCCACCTCTGAGAATTGATGTCGGCCCGGAGTTCTTGGCCGTTCGGGCATACTTGCTACTCGAATGTCCAGGAGCCCAGGTCCGACACCGATTCGCAAGTTGATCTCGCGCACTGGGATCGTACCGATTTTCTGTTTGATGGTGGCGTCAGCCACGATGGCCGCCGCGCGCAACAAGTTCTACCGCGCAACAGGAGGAACGCTCGATGACAAATGCGAGTGCGATGGTGCAGAACGGGTCGATCACCAGCCCCGGTCTCCTCGATCGTGAACGAATCGTCGCGGGGCCGGGGTTCAACCGCTGGCTGGTCCCGCCCGCCGCGCTCTGCATACACCTCTGTATCGGCATGGCCTACGGATTCTCCGTGTTCTGGAAGCCGCTCGAGGCGGCATTGACGAGCGCGGATGGATCGCAGGTGATCCCTAGCTGCTCGGCTGGTGCGATGACGTTTTCCGATAAGGGGGCAGGAACTCTGCGCGCGCTGTTTGCGACGGATTGCAACTGGAGCCAGTTCGATCTCGGCTGGATGTACACGTTTTTCTTCGTGATGCTCGGTCTTTCGGCTGCGACGTGGGGCGGCTGGCTCGAGCGCGCGGGTCCGCGCAAGGCGGGCGTCGTTTCCGCCATGTGCTGGTGCGGCGGCCTCCTGATCTCGGCGCTCGGCGCGTATACCCACCAGTTATGGCTGATGTGGCTCGGCTCGGGGATCATCGGCGGCATCGGGCTCGGACTGGGCTACATCTCGCCCGTCTCGACCCTCATCAAGTGGTTCCCGGACCGGCGCGGCATGGCGACCGGCATGGCCATCATGGGCTTCGGCGGCGGCGCCATGATCGGCTCGCCACTCGCGACCCTGCTCATGAATTCATTCAAGACGCCGACAGATCCCGGCGTCTGGCAGACATTCATCGCGATGGCGGCGATCTACTTCGTGTTCATGCTGATCGGCGCCTTCGGTTACCGCCTGCCACCCCTAGGCTGGCGCCCGGAGGGCTGGACTCCCCCATCCAACAACAATGCCATGATCACGTCGAGGAATGTGCACTTGAGAGATGCGCACAAGACGCCGCAGTTCTGGTGCTTGTGGCTCGTGCTTTGTCTCAACGTGTCGGCCGGAATCGGCATTATCGGCGCGGCCTCGCCCATGCTGCAGGAGACATTTGGCGGCGCGCTCTTCGGTGAGCCGCAGATCGGATTCGATCAGTTCAGCGCTGAGCAGAAAAAGCTGGCCGCGGCGGTCGGAGCGGGCTTCGTAGGTCTCATCTCGCTCTTCAACATCTTCGGCCGCATCGTCTGGGCCTCGTCCTCGGACAAGCTCGGGCGCAAGCTTACCTATGTCATCTTCTTTACCTTTGGCGCGGCCCTGTATGCATCGGCGTCGTTCGCCGCGGACTGGAAGGCGCTGGCGCTTTTCGTTGCCGCGTTCTGCATCATCGCCTCCATGTACGGCGGTGGCTTTGCCACCATTCCCGCCTATCTCGCCGACATGTTCGGAACGCAGTTCGTCGGCGCCATCCATGGCCGGCTGTTAACCGCGTGGTCGACCGCCGGCATCCTTGGTCCCGTTGTCGTCAATTACCTTCACGACACGCGGCTCGCCGGCCAGATTCCTGCCGACCAGATCTACGGGCCGATCTTTTATATCCTGGCGGGAATGCTGGTTCTGGGCTGGATCGCCAATCTTCTGGTCCGGCCCGTCAATCCAAAGTGGCACATGAGCGATGCCGGGGTGATGGCAGCTCAGGCAAAGCTAAAGTCGGTCGCGGCGACGGCACAGACAGGCTCCTTCGGCATCGGCAAGGGCGGGCTCGACGCCAAGGCGGCGCTGTTCTGGCTGATCATTGGCGTCCCGCTTGCGTGGGGTGTCTGGAACACAGTCGAGAAAACGCTGGTGCTGTTGCAGTAGGGCGCTACTCAAGCCTGAAGGTCAGCCCGCGCGCTATCGTAGCGCCGGATCTACGGCGCCAGCGGGGCACAGCCCGCCAGCTCACGCGCGGCAGCGACGACCACATCCGGACGGTCGCGCTGGATGTAGTGGCCACTGTCATCGACGCGCACATGCCGCGCCGCAGGGAAGGCGGCCGCAATATCATCCTGCAGGTTCTCGGCCAACGCCTGAGATGCGGATGTCTCGCCATGCAAGGCGCGCGTCCGTGAGAGCACGATCGTCGGGACGACGCTTGCGTGCGGACTCACGTGGACCTGTTCGCCCGCGCTGGTGCTGTCGAGCAACTCGCGACGCATGATCCATGGCATGAACAGCACCGTGCTGCGCCTTCCAAAAGCGTCCGATGCATCGGGACCCAGATGCAGTTTTTGATTCCAATGAGTCGAGTCGACGAGCAGGACCCCTTTGATCTCGTCCGGGTATTGGCGCGCGAAGTACTGCATGTAGAGACCGCCGAGCGAATGCCCTACGAGCAAGTAAGGGGGCAGGATGCCTCTGCGCTTCAGCTCCGAACGCAGCTCGGAGACGATAGTCGCCGCGTCACGCGGACCGCTCGCCGGATCGCTCCCCGGATAACCGGCGCGGGTGTAGGCGATGGTGCGCGTGCAGCTGGCGGCGATCAGGGGCTGAACGTTGGTCCAGATGTCCAGCGTGTCACCGAGGCCTGCCTCGAGGACGACGGTTAGCGGCCCGTGGCCCTCGATTCGCACCTGATGCCGGGCCACGTCCCCTGGCGCCGCCGAGACACTCAATGCAACGGAAGCGAGCACGAGCAGGACTGCCCGCGGTAGTTTCAGCGGGTTTGTGACACAACGCATGAATGCGCGATATATCGACATGCCCAGGCTCTCTTCAATGTCGACAGATCATACGGATGGCGGTTCAACCTTCTGTGAGCCACATCGGTTATGTCCTATACAATTCCGGAAATGCGGACAACGTCACAATTGCAGCGCCTGAAAGGGTGCCGGGCGTCATGATCCGGCCGAGCAACGGGCTGGCGTGGATCGGCGTCGCCGCGGTGTTGCTCGTGACTCCGGTATCTGCGGCGCCGCTGACGCGCCAGCAGATTGAGGCGCGCATCGCGTCGGCGGCGGCCGATCTCACCAACCTCGAGGCACCGGGTATGGATCTATCCGGCCTCGACTTCAGGGGGGCAAGGCTCTTCGGCGCGAGTCTCAAGGGCGCGAATCTCACCAAAGCGAAGCTCCGCGGTTGCAACCTCGACCTGGCGGTTCTGCGAGACGCCACCCTGGTCGAGGCGGACCTGAGCGAGGCGAGCCTGTTCGCGAGCGTGCTAGCGAACGCGAAACTGAATCGCGCGAATCTGCGCGGCGCGCGGCTGATGGGCAACATGGAGCGCGCGAATCTTGAAGGGGCCGACCTGTCCGGGGTGAAGGGCGGCTCCGACATGAGCAACCAGCCGATGGGGTTGATCCGCCTCGTGCTGACACGGGCGCAACTGAAGGGCGCGAAGCTCAATCGCGCGGATTTGTCGCGCGCCGACCTGAGCTATGCGGATCTGCGCGAGGCCGACCTGAGCGACGCGAACCTGGAGATGGCCAAGCTCGTCGGCGCGGATCTGACGGGCGCAAGGCTTGATCGAGCGATGCTTGGCGGCGCGGAGATTCACCACGCAAACTTCACCGGGGTCGAAGGCCTCGCCTCCGTGCGTGGGCTCGAGAACGCCAAAGGAAGAGAGTTCGCCGTCTTCCCGAAATGAGAGCCTCTGCCTGGTCCAGCGGCTCGCCGTTACGACGTAGAACGCTTTATAACGTCCACTTCAGGCCAATCCAGCCGCCGATCGGGGCAGCCGGTGAGACGAAGCGTGGATCCTCGAACTCATTGCCCAGAACCTCGTCCGCTGCTCCGAGCAGTCCAAAGGTTTCGTATTCGGCGCCGAACACGTTGTCAATGCGTGCGAAGACCATGAAGTTGCGATTGAAGCGGTATTCCGCACCGATATTGACGACTGTGTAACCCGGCAGCGGATCGAGGAGATTGCCCTCGTCGCTCCGCAGAAACTGATTCGATTGATACAGCAGATCCGCGCCGAGGCTGAGTCGCGGCGTGAAAGCGAAGTTGGCACTCAGCTTGAGCAGATTCTCGGGGACGCCGGGGATTCGGCTGCCCGAGGGCACCGGGATCTCCCCGTCGATAGCAGCCGGATTGTTAGGGCTCGTCACGCTGAAGCTGTCGCGGAACGTCGCATCGAGATGCGTGTAGTGGAGCGCCCAGAGCAAACGCTCGTCGAGGGATCGCGCGGTCAAGCTCGCTTCCACCCCCAGGCGGCGGGTATCACCGACATTGTCGAAGAATCCCTGATTGGTCAGCGCGCCCGCGCTGATGAAGATAATGTCGTCCTCGTTCGTGGTCTGGAAGAGCCCGACGTGCCAGCTCATGCCGCGCCATCGTCCGCGTACGCCCGCCTCGATGCTCTTGGCAACGACCTGCTCGAGCGGCGGATCGGAGAGAAACGCATTCGGCAGCCGGCAGGGATCGTCCGGATTGGCGCAGGTCAGCTCTACGGGAGAGGGCGCGCGATTCGACTCGCCGTAGATCGCGTAGATTCCCGCCATCGGCGAGACGTTCCAGGTTACGCCGGCCGAGCCGTTGAAGCGGCTGTAGTCATGTGAGCCGTTCAACTCGGTGCCGATTTGATCGCGCAGCTCGACGGACGTGCTGTTGTAACGTCCGGACAGCGTGAGCCCGAGTGCGGGCGTCACGGCGAGCGTCTCGCTGAAAAAGACACTGCGATTTCGTGTTTCGCTGTCCACGCGAACAAAGGATTCTCCGACGAAGATGCCGCTCGACACGGCTGCACGGTTCTCATCCAGGCTGCCCAGCTCGGTATTCGAGTTGAATGCGATGTCACTCCAGTCGAGCGAAGCGCCCACGGCCAACCAGTTGGAGCGGCCGAAGATGTCCTTTGAAATGCTCAGCAGCAGCGATGCACCATAGCCGTCCTGATCGGTGAGGCTACGATTCACGGTGGCACCGTCCACGGCGTCGCTGAAGGGGATAGGATTGCCGTTCTCGTCGAGCGCGATCTCCTCCACTTCGCCTGGTTCGCCTTCCTCACAAACGAATAGCGGGTCCTGCTCGCAGGCTTCGAAATCGGAGTCATCGCCGTTGAGCGTCTGAATGTCGCTCCGTCGAAAATAGGCGACGCCGTCGAGCGACGCGTTCTCGGTCCACCGCCAGGCGCCGATGACGCTCGCGAGCGCGAGCGCGTTCTCGGTCCGGTCCGGGCTCGTGAAGATGGCACTGCGATCGATCTCGAGCAACTCGATGGGGGCGGGGCCGTTGCCGATGAGATCCGTGTCGACCCATGTGAAGTTCGCACTCACCGAGCCGGTCTTGCCGCGCCACCCGAGGTCGCCAAACAAATGCATGGCCCTCGATGGCGAGAACTGCCGCCAGCCGTCCTCGTCCAGATAGCGCGCGCTACCGTAGAAGCTCAGGCGGTCGTTGAAGCTCGCTCCCGATTCAAGCTCGGCGACGGCGCGCTCGAAAGAACCGCCCTGGATCTCTGCACGCGTGCCTGGAGCAGTGAAGCCGCTCTTTGTGCGAATCGACAACGCACCGCCAAGTGCGTTCAGGCCGAAGAGGGGATTGGATCCGGGAATCAGATTGATGCTCGCGACGGCAGATTCGGGGACCAGCGCCCAGTTGACCGTGTCGCCGAACGGATCGTTGATGCGCACGCCATTCTGGTACACCGCGATGCCCTGCGACTGGCCGAGAAGAGGCGAAGCCACGAAGCCGCGGAACTGAACGTCGGGTTGCAGTGGGTTGCCCTGCGCCTCATTGATGAAGACGCTGCCGAGCCGACGGTTCATGAACTCACTGAGGGCGGCGCCGTGCAGCCGCTCGATGTCGCCGTCCGTGGCTTGCTGAATGTTGCCGGGAACCTTATCGGCCGGCACGTCTAACCCATGAAAGGGTGTGACCGCAATCACCGTCACCGTTTCCAGCGGCCGCGTCGCGTCCGATCCGCCGGATTGATCTTCGTCAGTTTGTGCGGAACTCGTGGCCGGCGCGATCGCGAGCACCAGCAGCGGCAGGAATCTCGCTATCCGCTTCAAGTATCCCATCTCGAGGTCCGATGCCCAACTGATGTTCATTGCCCTGATACGCTCTATATGACGGCTTCGGTTTTGCTGGGCTGCTACCCATTCTGATGTCATTGGCAAATGCGAGCCCCGCCAGTACAGTGGATCTCGCGTTCAATCTCCCTGCTTTCTGGCGAGTCGATGCACAAGCGGCTCGTGCGCGGTGTCACGCGAGAAGCGCGCCCCAGCAACCGCGAGCGCGGCCGCGCTGAATCCGATGAGCACGGCAAGGTCGATCCCGATGCTGAAGTCTACGACAAAGATTCCGGTCGGTCCGGCCACGGCCGCGTGCTTGAGTATGTCGACGCCGTGCGTATACGGATTCAGCGTGGCAACGAACCGCAGCGCAGACGGCAACTGCTGCACGGGGTACAGTGAACCGGACAGGAAGAAAACCGGAAAGATCACGAGATTCATCATCGTGGCGAAATTGTCCAGGGTGCGTGACCAGGCCGCGACCAGCATTCCGAGGCTCGCACTCGCGAGCGCCGTGCCGAGCAGACCAACCGCCAACAGCGGAATTGAGACCTGCGGGCTCACGTATCCGAGCAGCCCCAGTAACACGAGCAGCATCAGCGCCTGCACCAGCGCTGAAGATGTCGCGCCGAGGGCTTTCGCCAGTACGATCCAATAATGCTCGATGGGCGCGATCACGAGCATGCGCATCACGCCGGATTCCTTGTCGTAAACCGTGGAGAGTGCCGCCAGCATGCCGCCGAACAGCAGCGTCATTCCGAGCACGCCAGGCACCAGGAAGGCCTGGTAGCTCGAGTCGCCAAGCTTGCCCTGGATCGCGCCCAGCCCGGCACCGATCACCAGTAGCCAGAGCATGGGCCGCACCATCGCAGACAGCAGACGCCCGCGTTGCCGCAGGAGCTTCAGCACTTCACGTTCGAGCACGGCAACCATCGGGCGCGCAATCATCGTCAGGCCGCCCTGTTCTGGGACATCCCGGTCTGGTTGACCCACAGGAACACGTCGTTCAAGTTGGGCCGTCGCCAGCGCACGGCTCGCGCGACGACTGCAAGTTCGGCCTGCAGCGAGACCAATTCGGTAGGCTCTTTATTGCAGCGGAATTGCACGAGGTCAGCTTCGATAAGCGCCGGGCCGAGGCGCGGCGCGAGCTGCTCGGCCAGCTGCTCCGGATGGTCGGTCTCGATTTCGACAATGTATCTGCCGAGCTGTTCGATCAGCGCCCGGGGGTGCCCACTACGTACGATCCGGCCTGAGCTCAGGAATGCCACCTCGTCGCAGTCGGCCGCTTCCTCCAGATAATGAGTTGTCAGGAGCACGGTGATGCCGAGCCTGGCTCTGAGCCCGGCGATGTAACGCCAGATGGCGCGGCGGTTGGGCAGGTCGAGCCCGATCGTCGGCTCGTCGAGGAACAGGATCTGCGGCTGATGGATCACGCCGCGTGCGATATCGATCGTGCGACGCATCCCGCCGGACAGCGACCCGACCGGGTGATCACGCTTTTCGCTCAAACCGAAGAGCTCCAGCAGCTCGCTGCTGCGTCGCTTGATCTCGGAGCGGGAAAGATCGTTGAGCAATCCGGCGAAGCGCAGATTCTCGGCGACCGAGAGCGTGTGATCGAGCGCGGGATCCTGGAACACGACGCCGATACTCCGGCGTACAGCAAGCTTCTGCGTGTGCACTGAATATCCCGCCACCCACGCCTCGCCTGATGTCGGGCGGATCAGCGTCGAGAGCATGTGGACCGTGCTTGTCTTGCCGGCGCCGTTGGGACCCAGCAGCCCGAAGAACTGACCGCGCGAAATCGCCAGATCGACGTCGTCCGTGGCCAGCGTATCGCCGTAACGTTTGGTCAGACGATCCGCCCGAATCGCGAGGTCAGTCATTGAGAGGAAAGGGCCCGCGAGTTGCGTTGGTCGCGGAAAAACAGCAAGGGTTTCTCTTGGACGTGCGGCCGTGCGGCGCGGGTAACCGCCTCCTCCACGAGATGATGGTGTGGAGAGAGGTCACAGACCGGGTCTGCATTCGCCGGATCGCCGGTGAACAGGTATGCCTGACAACGGCATCCGCCGAAATCCTTGGTTTTTTCCGGACAGCTGCGGCACGGCTCCTTCATCCAGGCATCGCCGCGAAAGTGATTGAAGCCGGGCGAGTCGTACCAGATCGACCCGACGCTGGCCTCTCGCACACTGGGAAACGTGAGTCCAGGGAGCATACGCGCCGCGTGACAGGGGAGCGCGGTACCGTCCGGCACGATGGTGAGAAACACCGAGCCCAATCCATTCATGCACGGCTTGGGTCGACGTTCGAAATAGTCGGGCACGACGAAATAAATCTTCATCTTTTGCCCGATCTTCTCCCGAAAGCGTGCGGTCGTCTCCTCAGCCCGTTGCACTTGTTCGCGGCTGGGGAGCAACTGGTCGCGATTTGTCCAGGCCCAGCCGTAGTACTGCGTATTGGCGAGTTCCACGTATTCAGCTTCCATGCTCTCCGCCATGTGGAGAATCTGATCCACATGGTCGATGTTAAGCCGGTGCAGAACGACGTTGAGCACCATCGGGAAGTCGAACTTCTTGATCAGCGCGGCGACCTTTGATTTGAGGTCGAAGGTGCGCGTGCTGCTCAGGAAGTCATTCATTTCCCGGGTGCTGTCCTGAAACGAAAGCTGGATGTGATCCAAACCCGCGTTCTTGAGAGCTTTGATGCGCGTTTCGTTCAGCCCGACTCCGGAGGTGATGAGATTCGTGTAGAAGCCCAGCGTGTGCGCCTCCGCGACGATCGCCTCCAGATCGTCGCGCATGAGCGGCTCGCCGCCCGACAGACCAAGCTGCACCGCACCGAGCGCACGTGCTTCGCGCAACACACGGATCCAGTCGTCGGTTCCGAGCTCCTGCTCGGTGCGCGCGAAATCGATGGGATTGGAGCAATACACGCAGTGCAGTGGGCACCGATAGGTGAGCTCCAGCAGAAGCCACAGCGGCGGCCCCGGTTTGCTGGTCGGTGCGCTCACGCTCAAATTTCCAGCCATTTCTGGTCTAATGCGAAGGACACGAACGCAGTGACATCGGCGGACAGGTCGGCCGCGCCGAACGCTTGCTCGAGATCCGCCGTGATCTCCGCGAGCGTGCGCCCGCCGTCGCATCGCTTCATGATCTCACCCGCGCTTCCATTGAGTTTGACCATTCCTTCCGGATACAGGAGCACGTGTGAGCTTTGCGCAGGCTCCCACTGCAGCCGAAAGCCGCGGCCGATCAAGGGTCTTGTGGTCGCGACGATCTCGCTCATGCCGGGGTCCCATAGCGGAGAGCCATGGCATCGTTCATTTGCCAGAGTACGTCGAGTTTGAACTGCAGGATTTCGAGGGCGCGCTCCTGACCTGCGCGCGTGTTGAACCAGTCGAGCGTGAAGGCGAGTCCGAATTCGACGTCGCGGCGTGCGATGCTGACGCGGCTCTGGAAGTACTGCAGGCCGGCCCGGTCGATCCACGGATAATGCTCGGGCCAGTTGGCGAGGCGCTGCTTGTGGATTTCCGGCGCGAAGAGCTCGGTTAGCGACGAGCACACTGCCTCCTGCCATGGCGCCCGCCGAGCGAAGTTCACGTACGCGTCGACGGCGAAGCGCACTCCGGGCAGCACATCGGTCAGGTTCTCGACTCGGTCGCGGGCAAGTCCGACGGCCTCGGCCATGCGCAACCAGGATTCAATACCGCCCGGATCGTCGCCATACCCGTCGTGGTCGAGAATGCGTTGCACCCAGGATCGGCGCACGGCGCGGTCCGGACAATTGGCGAGGATGGCGGCATCTTTGATCGGGATGTTGATCTGATAATAGAAACGATTTGCGACCCAACCTCGAATCTGCTCAGGACTTGCAGCGCCGGAATTCAGCATCACGTTGAACGGATGGTGGATGTGATACGCACGGTCCTTCTCTCGCAGTCGCGCTTCAAATTCCGGTTTGGTCCAGGCCCTTTCTGTGGAGACAACTGCGGTCATAGCACGATTTCCATGCCGTCCCATGCGACTTCTACGCCGCGACGCGTGAGCTCGGCGCGCTCGGCGGAGTCTTCATCGAGTATCGGATTCGTGTTGTTGATGTGTATCAGGATCTTACGCGTGCCCGACGGCAGGCGGTCGAGCCATTCGAGCATGCCGCCCGGGCCATTTTGCGGCAGATGACCGATGTCGCGCGCGTGCTTGCGTGATAGTCCCAGGCGAATCATTTCGTCGTCGGTCCAGAACGTGCCATCCACCAATACACAAGCGACCGACTGCATGCTGCGCCATACGCGCTCATCCATGGCACCCAGGCCCGGTGCATAGAGCGCCGCTCGCCCCGTGGCCTCGTCCGCGATCACGAGCGCCAGATTGTCTCCCGGTAGCGGCGACTCGCGGTTCGGTGAATAGGGCGCGGGCTTGCTAGCGACCGGTAATGCATGCCAGCGCACGCCCGTCACACCGTCGATCGCGAACCCGGCGCCATCGAGATTGATGCGTTGCCGATCCACGCCGCAGTAGTGCGAAAGCACCCCGAGAACAGGGTTGCCCCGCGTGAGATCGGCATACGTGCTGTCGGTACACCAGATCGACCATGGCCGGGTGGATTCCCTCAACATGTACAGCCCTGTGGTGTGGTCGATCTGCCCGTCGACGAGAACGATTGCGGCAATCGCGCTGTCGCGGGCGGAGCGCCCAGGCTGTAAGACGGGGTTGGCCTGCAGCTGAGCGGAGATGTCTGGCGAAGCGTTGACTAGCGCCCACGAAGTGTCAGCGCTGCCGGCTACGGCGATCGAAGACTGTGTCCTCGAGCGGGCACGTAACGTACCCTCGCGTAAGCCGGCGCAGTTGCGGCAGTTGCAGTTCCATTGCGGGAAACCACCGCCGGCGGCGGAACCCAGCACTCGAATTTTCAAGCGTCGGCAGGTGCAGCCCGCCTGCGCGGGCTGGCACCGGGGTTACTTCAGCGATTGGCGATGTACATCGTGATTTCCATGCCGAACCGGAAATCAATCGCTTGCGGAGTTTCCCACTTCATGACATTGCTCCTTCAGTCGGCTAGCTGACGACGGCCAAAGATTGCCGCCACCGGCATCTTCCCCGCTGGCGAACTCAGCTGCATCGGGATCATCATGAAACTCGCCTCATGATTTTCATGAGTCTGGGTGGGTGCGAAGTGCACCGACGACGAGCGGCGCTGATAACATCGAGCCATCGGTGGATCTCCCCTAACGAAGCAGCCCCAGATGAAGCTGCGGACTCGCCTGAACTTAGTGGTGGCCGGCCTGACCGCCACCTTCGTGATCGTCCTGATATCGGCCGAAATCCTGACCGTTCGGACCTCCGTGCGGGAAGAGGTCGAGGCGGCGAACCGCGCGGCATCGCAGCTGTTGGGCCGCCTTGCGTCGATCTATTCGCGCGAAGGGGGTCCTGAGCTGCTGTTGCAGTTTCTACAGCAACTGGGTCGCGTTCACGCGAATGACATCGTTTTGCAGTCGCCTGCCGGTGAGGTCCTTTATCGATCGCCGCCACCAACCTACAAGGCTGGGCGCGAAGCGCCGGCGTGGTTCGCCCATCTCTTAGTGCCGGCTGCCGCCCGCCATACGTTCCCGCTTCCCGGCGGTCTGCAGTTGATCGTTGAAGCGCATTCCTCGCGCGCCGTGCTCGACGCATGGGACCAGCTCGCACGGCTGCTCACCGCAGCGACGATCATGCTGATCATCGTGAATGGGCTCGCATTCTGGTTGGTTGGGCGTTCGCTCGCGCCGTTTCCGATCATTGCGGATGGTCTGGAACGCATTCAGCGGGGGAACCTCGCGTTTCGATTGCCGCCGCTGCCCGGATTTGAAGCCCATGCCATCGGGGGCGCGTTCAACCGGATGGCGCAAGCTGTGGAGGATAAGGTACAAGTCGAGCGCAAGGCGCTCGCGGCCGAGACACAGCTCGAAGAGCGGCGCGAAATGGCGCACCTGGTCGAACAACGCATCGAAGAGGAGCGACGAATGATCGCGCATGAACTGCACGATGAGTTCAGCCAGTCAGTTACCGCAATCCGCAGTCTCGCGCTCGCCATTGCGACACAAGGCGGCACGCGTGATCCTGCGATGGGAGAGGCCGCGCGCTTGATTGCCGAGGAGGCTGCACGTTTGTATGACGCGATGCATGGACTCATCCCTCGTCTGGTGCCGCTTTCGCTGGATACGCTCGGGCTCGCTGAAACGCTCGAAAGCCTGGTGAGAGACTGGCAACGTCGATATCCCTCGATAGCGCTATCGCTCAGGCAAGATCTCGCAGCCGATCTAGGTCCGAGCGTGACACTCGCGATCTACCGAGTCGTGCAGGAAAGTCTGATCAACGCGCTACGGCACGCGCAAGCATCGCGCGTCGATGTTAGCGTGCAGTCCGCTGCGCATCGAATGATCGTCATGATCACCGACGACGGAGTCGGGCTGCCAGCGGAATGGGCACGCCCCGGACATTTCGGGCTGCGCGGTTTGATGGAGCGCGTCGTGCACCTGGGCGGTGTACTGACCGTCGCGAATCGTGAGCCGCACGGTGTGTGCCTGACTGCCGAAATTCCGTTGACGGGCGGCAAATGATCCGTGTTCTACTGGTCGACGATCACGCCGTGGTCCGAACGGGATTTCGACTCCTGCTGCAGTCGCTGGCGGAAATATCGGTCGTCGCCGAGGCGGAATCCGGTGAGGCGGCGTGTCAGCGCTACCTCGAGCTCACGCCCGATGTGGTGGTGATGGATCTTGCCATGCCCGGCATGGGTGGACTGGAGGCGCTGAGGCGAATTCGCGCGCGTCATCCGCAGGCTCGTGTGCTGGCGCTCTCTGCTCACGATGATCCCATGCACGCACGGAGAGCGCTGCGGGAAGGAGCCCTGGGCTTCCTTTCCAAACGCAGTGCCCCCGAAGCTCTGGTCGAAGCCGTGACCGCCGTCGCAGCCGGGCGGCGCTACATCGACATGAGCCTGGCGCAGAAACTCGCGCTTGCGGAGATCGAAGGGTCGGCAAAGCCCCCCATCGAGCAGCTATCGGAGCGGGAGTTCGACGTGTTCATCCGCCTGGCTCGGGGCGCCACCGTCCAGAAAATTGCCGAGGATCTCAAGCTCTCCCCTTCGACCGTCGGTACCCACCTCTACAACATCAAGCAAAAGCTCCAGGTCGCCAATCAATCGGAGCTCACCTTGCTCGCCATTCGCCACGGTCTCATCGAGGCCTGATTCAGTCATGCGATCCTGTCCTGCAATTCTGTCGCGTGGCGTGGTGCTGTTCGTACTCGCATGCGGTTCGTTAGCAACGGGGAGCGAGCCCGTCGACTCCCGCCAGGCCAATCTCCGTCTACTCGATGCGGCGGCTGCGGGCGATGCGGTGGCCGTCGAGCGCCTGTTGCGCGAGGGAGCGTCGGTCAAGACGCGCAATCGGTTCGGCGCAACGCCCCTGATCCAGGCCGCGCGCCGCGGCCACACCACAGCCGTACGCGCACTACTTGCGGCCGGCGCGGAGGTCGATCAGGCAAATCTCGAGCAGGCAACGCCGCTCCTCGAGACTGCGCGCAACGGATATCTTGAGACAGCGACCCTGCTGATTCAAAGCGGCGCGGATGTCAATCGCGTGGATCTACGACTGCTCTCGCCGCTGATGCACGCCGTGTATGGCGGGCACGCGCCGCTTGCAAGGCTGTTGCTCGCGAGCGGTGCTAAAGTCGAACTCGTCGATCGAACCGGAAAATCCGCGCTGGTCTATGCCGCGGCAGCCGGCCAGGTGGAGATCCTCGCGCTCATTCTGGATCGAGGCGTCGAAGTGAACGAAAGGTTTGGGAACGAGCTGACTGCACTCATGTGGGCCGCCGGCTACGGACACGTGGATGCCATCGAGATGCTGCTAGCGGCCGGAGCGCAGGCGGACCCGCGGGACAAGAGAGGCATGACCGCCCTCATGATTGCGAGCGGGCAGGGGCACACGGTGGCTGTGCGAAAACTCCTCGAGGCGGGAGCCGATGGATCACTGAAGGATCATGCCGGGAAGACGGCGCGCGATCATGCCGCAGCGGCCGGTTACCCTGCGGTCGTCGACCTTTTTGGCGCTCACTGAATTTCTCCGCTCTGCGAGCTCTGGTAGACCGTGATCGAGCCGAAGTAGTCGGCGAGGCTCACGATATCTTTCTCGCTGAAGGTTGCCAGCAGCGCGCCCTTGTCGGGGGCGTTGTTGCGTACCCTGTTCTTGAAATCGAGCATCGTGCGCGTCAGGTACTCGGGATACTGGCCCGCAAGACGCGGTACGCGGCTATTGCCTCGGAAGTCGCCCAGGTGGCACGAAACGCACTCGCCTGACTCGATCGCTGTCTTTGCGACTTCGACCTTGGCGGGATCGGGCGCATGACTAATAGTCGGCCACGTCTGCAGCGAGAAGAACCTGGCGATCAGCTTCAGATCCTCAAGCTGCAGTGCTTGTACGGTCGGTCCCATGATCTCGCTCTTGCGCAGGCCGCTCTTGAATTCCTTGAGCTGCACATAGAGGTAGTAGTACTCCTGACCGGCCAGGATCGGGTGCTGAGGCAACGGCGCAGCGCCACGCTCGCCATGACAGGCAAAGCAGGTCTGAATCGTGTCGCGCACCGGCGCGAACTCGTCATCCACTGACGCGAGTGCGGTTAGCGACAGTAATAACAGTGCCGACACGATCCGGGGCATTCTCATCCGCGTGCGTCTCGCGATAACCTTATCCGTACCCCGCGCCCGGAACAGTTCGAGCGCAACAACGCGCGGGCCGCTCCAAGACGGCCCGCGCTCGATCGACCATTCAATCTCAGTCGGACAGGGTAAAGGCGATGATGTTGTTGCCGCGCTTGAAATTGAGCTGCACATTGCCGCCCGCGGCGACCACGATGTACTGCTTGCCGCCAATCGTGTACGAGGCGGGCGGCGCATTCACGCCGGCGCCGGACTGGAAGCGCCACAGTTCTCGGCCATTCGAGGAATCGTAGGCCTTGAACCAGCCGTTGCCCTCGCCCGTGAACACCAGGCCGCCCGCGGTCGCGAGTATCCCGCCGATCATGGGCTGCTCGGTCTTGACCTGCCAGCGGATCTTGCCCGTGTTGTAGTCGACCGCCGAGATGTTGCCGGACTGCTTCTCGCTTGGAATGACCTTGAACGCGCCGCCGAGCCAGAGCTTGCCGCCCGGATACGGCGTTTCCTCGACGTGATAGGTCATGGGCTGGTGCAGATTCATGACGTAGGCGATATTCTGCGTCGGGTCTATCGCCATCGGCGACCACTCGACTCCGCCGTTCGCGCCTGGCAGCATTCGCGCGCCTTCCTTCGTGGGCAGCACCCAGCGGTTCTCTTGCGAGACCATGGGCTCGGAGAAGCGGATCAGGCTGCAGTCATCCGCGCGATGGACGTAGACATAGCCGGTCTTGCCGCCATGGAGCAGCCCCTTCACCGGCTTGCCGCTCTTGTCGTTTACGCGCGTGATGATGACCGGGCTGACCGCATCGAGATCCCAGACATCGTGGGCGATGTACTGGAAATGGCACTTGTACTTCCCGGTCTGCAGGTCGACGGCGACCAGCGAATTGGTGTAGAGGTTGTC
Source organism: Steroidobacteraceae bacterium (assembly GCA_031431175.1). Lineage (GTDB taxonomy): Bacteria > Pseudomonadota > Gammaproteobacteria > Steroidobacterales > Steroidobacteraceae > SCUD01. The sequence continues at coordinate 15,889 of JANPCY010000279.1, forward strand.
GCCGGGGCGGATTGCGCCGTACAGGTCCGGTGAAGGATTGCCGGCGACGAAGTACACGGTGCCGGTTTCGCGATCGACGGCCATGTTCTGCCACACGCCGCCCCCGAGGGTCTTGTACGGATCGCCGAGCTTCTTGAGCGCCGCCTTCTCGGCGGCAATATCGCGATGCATGTCGCGCCCGGTTGCGTCCTTGGTGGCCCACACACCGACCGAATTCTCGGGAATCGTGTCGAACGTCCACAGAAGCGCGCCGGAATTCGCGTCATAGGCTTTCACGAAGCCGCGGATACCGTACTCGCCACCATTCGTGCCGATGAGAATCTTGCCGTCGACAGCGGTCGGCGCCATGGTCTCGCTGTAGCCGAGCTCGGGATCGGCGATCTGCTTCTCCCACACCAGCTCGCCGGTCTTGGCATTCAGCGCGACGAGCTTGGCATCGAGCGTGCCCATGTAGACCTTGTCACCGTAGGCGAAGACTCCGCGATTGTTGGGACCGCAGCAGTAGGTCGTGACCGGGCCCATGTTGTGCTTGAAGTGCCAGAGCTGTGCCCCGGTCGCGGCGTCGAGCGCGTAAACGTGATTGAATGAGGTGGTCACGTACATCACGCCGTTCGACACGATCGGCGTCGTCTCCATGGACTCCACGATCTCGGTCTGGAAGATCCAGGCGGGACGGAGCTTGCTCACGTTGTTGCGGGTGATCTGTGCGGCTGGGTAGAAGCGCGTCTGATCATAATTCCCGTTCGTGTGCAGGAAGTCGCGGGCATCGCCGGCCGCCTTGTCGAGCATCTCCTGGGTGACCGGAGCGCCGGCGCCTGGCATCGTGTCTGCGCTGACAATAGGTGCTACGGCAAGTAGCAAGCTGACACAAGAGCCGACAGCCAGTGCACTAATACTTGAGTGTGGACGCATCATCGAATCCCGCCTTCGTCCCATGGATCGGGACGCGAAGTGACTAGAGCTCAGATAATAACTCCTGCATCTTGGCGCGGTAAGCTTCTTCGCTGATCAGGCCCTTTTCCTTCAAGTCCTTGAGCTTCCGCAGGCGTTGCTCGAGGTCCGCATTCGACGTCCCTGTCTTGGGTGCGGGTTCAGTCACCGCTGCGGGCGTCGTCACGGTCGCCACAGGCGCGGATGCCGCCTGTCGCGGCGGGGACTCGCTGGGCTGCGGCGCAGCCAGTGTCTGAGAGCCTGCAACCGCGGTATCGATCGCCACCCAGTCGTTGCGCATACCACCATCGTTCGTTGAATGAAACTCTACGCCAGGAAGCCCCTGGAGAGTCCACTTCTGCTTGGTGGTCTTGCTGCGCGATCCTTGCCGGCGCGGACTGAAATCCTCGCTACGTTGACCGTAGACGTTCTTTTTTCGGTAGTTCGACTGCAGCTCGCCAAAGATGACGTTGAGCTTGCCGTGCTCGTAGAAAAAGCGGCCGGCGTTGACGCCGGAGTCCTTCATCAGTCCCCCCGCGGCCAGCGGATGACTGCCGATCGTGCTGAACGTCACGTCCTGTCGGGGCCCGGCCTTTGCAAGCCCCGAAGCAACCTGCGGGGCGAGATTTCCAAGCTCATCCCGCGTGAAAACGGGCCGCTGCGATTCGGTGCCTGTGTCCGGATCCACGATGCGAACTTGCAGCGCCCCGAGCGCATTCGTTATCGCTTCGGTGCCGAGTTGAACGGGGTGATCGTTCGGTAGCGCGGCCGGATCGTCCTGCGGCTCGATTTTTACCCACTGGTCATTGCCTGACCAAAGTACGACGGTGCCGCGCGGCGCTTCTGTCGCTGCCCAAGCCGCGGCGGCGCATACGAGCGTGAGGGCACCGCTCGCCAGCGCAAGTTTGCAACGGCACAACTGAGTGCGATGCTCGGCGTGAATAGTGAAGAGATGTCTTCGGCGTCGCTCAATGAGCCGCGCTGCCGCCGTGCCGTTCTCCATCGTCGTTCTCGCTATGAAGCCGGGTTGGCCCGCCTGAGAAAAGTGGGGGGGAGAACGGGACCCGCCCCTAGACGCTGGGGGTGGGGGGGTGTTTGGCCCAGAGAGACTGCGATGAACCAGTGGGGGGCGCTCGGGGAGGGG
>JANPCY010000280.1:0-8075 GCA_031431175.1 Steroidobacteraceae bacterium
GCCTTGCGGCTTCCAGCACTTGCTGCAACCGCAGGCGTGGTTGAACGCCACGTCACTCGCGAGAGTCACCGTGACCGGTGCGCTGGCACACTTGCAGGTGAGCGTACCCCCTTTGAAATCCTTGGCACCGGGCTTGACGCCATCGTCGACGGACGGATGAATCTTGACAGCCATGATGGTCCCCTTTGGTTCAGAACTTGACGACAGCGCGGATGGAGTCGCCCGCGTGCATGAGATCGAACGATTTGTTGATGTCCTCGAGCGGCAGAATGTGGGTAATGAGATCGTCGATATTGATCTTGCCTTCCATGTACCAGTCCACAATCTTCGGCACATCCGTACGGCCGCGCGCCCCCCCGAAGGCCGTGCCCTTCCATACTCTTCCGGTGACGAGCTGGAAGGGTCGAGTCTTGATCTCCTGTCCCGCACCCGCAACACCGATGATTACCGATACACCCCAACCACGATGGCAGCATTCGAGCGCCTGGCGCATGAGCTCAACGTTGCCCACGCACTCGAAACTGTAATCGGCGCCGCCATCCGTGAGCCCGACGAGGTGCTGCACCAGATCGCCGCCCACTTCCTTCGGGTTCACGAAGTGGGTCATGCCGAACTTCTCCGCAAGCGATTTGCGCCTGGGATTGATGTCAACCCCGATGATGCTGTTGGCGCCCGCAAGCCGCGCACCCTGAATCACATTGAGACCGATGCCGCCCAGGCCGAACACCACCACGTTCGCACCCGGCTCCACCTTGGCAGTGTTGATCACCGCCCCAATGCCGGTCGTGACGCCGCAGCCGATATAGCAGACCTTGTCGAAAGGCGCGTCTTCGCGGATCTTGGCGAGCGCGATCTCCGGCAGCACCGTGAAATTCGAAAACGTCGAGCAACCCATGTAGTGATGGATCCTCTCGCCGCCGATCGAGAAACGACTGGTCCCGTCGGGCATCACTCCCTTGCCCTGGGTGGTACGGATCGCCGTGCACAGATTGGTCTTGCGCGACAGGCAGGATTTGCACTGGCGGCATTCGGGCGTGTAAAGCGGAATGACGTGATCGCCCTTCTTGACCGAGGTCACCCCGGGTCCGACATCGACGACGATTCCGGCGCCCTCATGGCCAAAGATGACCGGAAACAGACCCTCGGGATCCGCGCCGGAGCGCGTGAATTCGTCCGTGTGACAGATGCCCGTTGCCTTGATCTCGACCAGCACTTCCCCCGCCTTCGGCCCTTCTAGATCCACAGTCACCACTTCGAGTGGCTTGCCGGCGGCATATCCAACAGCGGCTTTCGTTTTCATGGCTTGTCCCGGGAAGTGTTCGCGGCCGCCTCGATGAGATTGCCCTTGTCATCGATCAGCGGGATGCGGTAGCTCGCAAGGATCGTGTCAATCTCGCCTCGATGGCTGGCGATCCACGCGTCGAGGGTATCCTTCCACTCCTTCTCGCCGAAGCGCACGCCCATCGAGATTTCGTAATCGAATTTGATACCTGGATCGGACTTGAAGGGTACGGCGCGCCACGTACCCTGGCCGGTGTGCCGGTCGACGAGAAATCCGGCGATGGGCCCCCAGACAATCGCAAGGTCTATATTTCCCGCCACGAGATCGCGCTCGATGATGCCGGCAGGATTCTCATGAGGATCGCCGCTTTGCTGCGCGTAGGACTCCGCCTGATCGAGCATCCCATTGCGCAAAAGCCAGTCCGCTGCCGGGGACCGCGCAAATATCCCGATGCGGAGCTTGCGGCGCTGCTCTGGCGGCAACCTCAAAAGGTCATCCGGACTTTCAAGTTTCTCCAGATTCCCCTGCGCGCGAAACACCATGGCATACGTTGAACGCATGTAAGGTTGCGTCGTGGCCGTCAATTCATAGCCCTTCGGTACGCCGACAATCACGTCGCACTTGTATCGCTGGGTGGCCTCGTCGCGTTGGCGCAGGGTGTTGCGCACGAAGCCCATGCGCTGTGGGAAGAACGTGTATTCCACGCTTTGGCCGAGATCGCGAGCCAACTTTGCTGCAATCCGGTTCTCGTACCCCTCGCCGCGCTCATTCGATAGGGGCAGGTTGTCTGGGTCCGCACACACCCGCAGCACGCCGGCCTCGTCGTTCGCCTGCGTCGCTGCCGCGAGCGCCCCTGCGCACATGCCGGCCAGTAAAATCGCGGAAATCGTTTCTGCACGAATGCGCATGCGGAAGGCCTTCAAGTCAAAGCTCGCGGGCAGTCTGATACCTGATGGCCAGCGTCTAATTCTGCTCGATCGCGGTCAGACGGCCGGGCTGGATCTCGCCATCGGAGCGGCCCTTCAAGTAGGCGTAAAGTCCCTCCCAGTTCTTGCTCACAATCTCAACGGCGCTGTAGGGCGGCATGCCCTTTTCGGGGCTGCCCTTCATGAGCTTGTCGTGGAACTCTGTCTTTGAAAGTCGCTTCAACGTCTCGATCAGCGACGGTCCGACCAACCCTTCCTGCGCCGGGCCGTGGCACCGCTCGCACGCCATTGCGCGCCAAGTCTTCCAGCCCTGCAGCGTGGTCGCGTCAACCTTGTTGCCATCCTTGACCTCATAGAACTGGCTTGGAGTGTCGCTCGCCTGGACCGGCAGCTCCGACGCGAACGTGGCGACAGTCAACAGCACAGCGAACGAAAGCAGGACGCTACCGAATCTCATCATCAAGGCTCCAACGAGAGCGCGACATGCCGCCCCTTTCGGGGCGGCATGTCGCGTAGCATCACCACGCCTTCGGCAACGATTACCGAGCGTCGGGAAGCGCGAAGACGAACAGGCTACCGCCAAGAGTCGTGAACTTGGAGAGGTCCTTGTATCCGCCAACGGCGCCGAGTCCGGCAGTCGGTTCCGTCAGACCCGCAGCCAGGCCGATGCCCGCCCAGCCACCGATGCCGGAGAGGATGCCGACATACTGCTTGCCTTCGAATTGATACGTGAACACGTTGCCGATGATTCCGGATGGCGTCTTGAACTTCCACAGCTCCTTGCCATCAGTTGTACTGACCGCCTTTATGTAGCCTTCAAGCGTGCCGTAGAACACGACGTCGCCGGCCGTAGTGAGCGCACCAGACCAAACGGAGAAGCGCTCCGGCTTCGACCAGACGATCTTGCCCGTGGCCGCATCCCAGGCGATGAAGTTGCCCATTCCGCCATGGCTGCCAATCGACGGGAACATCGTCAACGTCGCCCCGACGTATGGCTGGCCCGCTGTGTACTCGACCTGGAACGGTTCATAGGTCATGCACACGTGGTTGGTCGGGACCATGAACAGGCCGCTCTTGCGGTCGTAGCTTGCCGGCTGCTGGTCCTTGGACCCGAGCGCCGCAGGGCAGATGTCCTTGACATTGACATCCGGACCCGTCGTGCCAGGTGAGTACCGCTTGTCGACCACCGGACGTCCGCTCTTCATATCGATGTGCGTCGCCCAGTTCACCGTCGGGTCGAACTTCTCGGCCACGAGCAGCTCGCCGGTCGCACGGTTCAACGTGTAGCCGAAGCCATTGCGGTCGAAATGCACCACCGCCGGGACTTTCTTGCCCTTGATGTCGATGTCGGCGAGCGGCATCTCGTTAATGCCGTCATAGTCCCACTCGTCGTGCGGCGTCATCTGGTAGACCCACTTCGCGACTCCGGTGTCGAGATCGCGCGCAAAGATGGTCATCGACCACTTGTTGTCGCCCGGACGTTGTGCAGGATTCCAGGTACTCGGATTGCCGGAGCCGTAGTAGACGAGATTCAGCGCCGGATCATAGGAGTACCAACCCCAGGTGGTCCCGCCGCCGATCTTCCACTGGTCGCCTTGCCACGACTTTAGCGACGAGTCCTTGCCGACCGCCGCCAGTTTGCCGTTAGTCCAGGTCATCGTCTTGGCGGGGTCGAGAAGCATCTCGGCATCCGGCCCGGTGCTGTACCCGGTCCAGACCTTCTTGCCTGTCTTGACGTCGTAGGCTATGACGCGGCCGCGCACGCCGAACTCGCCGCCGGAAATGCCGGTGAGCACCTTGTCCTTGAAGACGTGCGGAGCGTTGGTGTTGGTCTCGCCGATCTTCGGATCGCCGTTCTTTACGCTCCAGACGACCTTGCCAGTGTTGGCATCCAGCGCGACCAGAGTCGTGTCAGCCTGTTGCAGAAAGATTTTGCCGTCACCGTAAGCGAGCCCGCGATTGACGGTATCGCAACACATGACCGGGATGACATCGGTGTCCTGCTTCGGCTCGTACTTCCATTTGAACGACTGGTCCTTCAAACTCACCGCGAACACGTTGTTGGGGAACGGCGTGTGCACGTACATCGTGTCGCCGATCACCAGCGGCGAACCCTCGTGGCCGCGCAGCACGCCCGTGGACATGCTCCACGCGACCTGCAGCTTGGCGACGTTGCCGGCGTTGATCTGCTTCAATTCGCTGTAACGATGATTCGCGTAGTCGCCGGCCTGTGAGGCCCAGTTGGACGCTGAGCCCATGGCCGTCTCAAGGTCGGTTTGGGCAGATACAGCGTTCGAACATGCCGCCGAAGTGAGCACTGCGGCACTTAATAACACGGAAAGTCTGTCGTATCTCATATGTCCCCCCAGCCTGTGATTCTTCCGAACACGCGATAGGCCCAAGTTGTTGTAGTGGTCGTTGCTGTCCGACTTTCTCGGGTAGATCCTTAGAGAGTGCAAGTTCGCGGGTGGCGGAGTCAACCCGTGCGACGATTGTCGTCGCCTTTGGCCCCCCGCATCAGGTGCATATCAATACACCCACTGCGTCGCCGCCACAACTAGATTTACTGCAGCAGCCTTCCCGCACGGCGTACGATCGGTTGGGCACCGGCGGTGGGACCAAGCGAGGTCGGCATATGGCAAGGCGAATGCTGCACATCGGGTGCACCACGGCTCTGGCGCTCATCGCCGCCACCGCCCTGTGCCGGGCGGATACACCCCCCCAGGGTGATCGCACCGGGCACGACTACCCCACCTCCGCTCGCGTCGAGTACGTCCAGGAATGCATGCTGAGGAACGGCGGCCAGCTCGCCTACCTCTACAAGTGCTCGTGCGCTATCGATCGGATTGCGAAAGATCTGAGCTACGACGAATTCGTCGAATGGGGGACCTTCGCGCGCAACGCGTCGCTCGCAGGTGAAAGAGGCGGGATTTTCCGCGATTCGGACCAGGCCCGGGAGAAAACCAAGCAATATCGAGCACTTGAGGCCGATGCCTATCGAGCGTGTGGCCTCCAGGCGCCGAAGTAGCCTAGCCGATCGAGCCAAGGCCTCGTCGGTCACGGACTGTCCGCGGGCGGTGTCGGGCCAAGGGCGACGCCCCAAGGCGAGCGCCCGACCGGTATTTTCTTGATGACGCGCAGGCTGGTCGTGTCGACGACGCTAACGTCGTTGGACGGCCCATTTGCCGTGTAGAGACGCTGTCCATCCGTTGACAGTGCCATGCCCCACGGGCGCGTCCCAACCGGAATTTCCGTAACGAGCTTTGGCCCCGCGAGCGCGACAACGGCAACTGTCCCGCCCCGGCCTGTGCTTACATACAGGCGGTCTCGGACAGCATCGAGCACGACAGCCATCGGGCGGGCTTCCTTGCGCAGCTCGAGCAGCCGCTCGACGGACGCCCCGTCAGGGACTGACATCCGGTACAGCGAGGCATCGAACTCGCCGGACACGTAGGCCATACGGCTGTCAGGCGTGAATGCCACATCGCGCGGACGGTGGCCCACGGTCACGGAGCGCAGGACCTTGAACGTGCGGGCATCAATCACCGAAACCGCATTGTCAGACTCGCTGGTCACCAGCACCCATCGTCCGTTCGGCGAAACGCTCACGCCTTCCGGTTCTTTCCCGACCGGTATCCGCGCCTTGATATCGCCGCTGGCCACGTCAAGAACCGAAGTCTGCGCGGCATCTTCGTTCGCCACGAAGAGCAGCCGGCCGTCTGTGCTGAGGTCGAACTGTTCTGGGTCCGAGCCGGCCTTCAACAGCTTGAGCACCTTCAACGATGCCGTGTCGATTACGGCGATGCCGTCGGCGCGCAGATCGCGCTCGAACTTCGCGCACTCCGCGTCCGGGGTGGTGGGCGGACACTTCGGCAGACCGCTCACGGCCACGTAGAGCCGCGAGCCGTCCCGGTTGAGCTTCAGACCCCGGGGACGCTTGCCGACTGCAATGGTCGCAATCGCCTCGGCCTTGTCGGTGTCGATTACGGTAATGGTCTGGCCGTCTTCGTTGGAAATGTATGCGCGGCCGGCATCGGCGCACGGCGGCAGGGCGAGAAGGCCCGCAAGTCCCAGCACGCGCAGCGCGGCGGGACCAGTGAACAAGGCGGTTCGTGTCACCGCAGGCACATTGAGGTCGGCATTTCCAGCCATTCTCACTGCATCATCCGCGCATGTCACGAGCGGGACTACCTGGGCGACCAGGGACTCGCTGGCGAAGGGAAGCAGGTCCATGAATCCGCCGGAAACCGACCCAAGTTTGGCACCTGAACAACAGTTAGCAGGGAGCGCGTAGTGACAGCTGGGTGCGTGTGGCCCGGGCGTGGACGCCAGTCGCTGCCCCGATATGCCTGGAGGCATATGGAATACGCTCAAGCAGGCCGCCAACCTGTTTCAGTGAAGGCCCAGAGCTGGGGATTCACAGTTGTGTGTAGTCCTGGTGTTACACTCTGGCCGCGCAAGAATTATGTCTTGCCGGTCGGGGCAGGGTTTAATGTGTTGTAACACAGCCACTACTTAGGTGGAGCAGCAAAGGGGAGTTCAACATGAACGTTCACAAGGGGCTCGTCGCGTCTGCGAGCGCATTGGGACTGATTTTGACGTCCCAAGGCGCGGGCGCATTTGGCATGATGGACGTGGGGGAATGGAAGGTCGAGTTCAGTGGAAACGTCAATGGCTTCGTCAGCGACGTCAAGTGCGATGCCGGGGCGGGACCGGTTCTAGGGGGCCTCGCCTGCGGCTCGAACGGATCGGACTACGACGCCAACAACATCCGCACGGGCCTGCTGCCGTCGTGGTTCGGTTTCCATGCGGAAAGAACGGAAGAGAATACCAAGTACGGAATCACCATCGGCTTCCAGCCCGGCATCGATGGGAACACGGGGATCTCGGGCGGCCCGATTGACGGGGGTCTCGGCCTCAACGCGTCGAACTTCCGCCAGGTCTTCCTCGAGTTCTCTGGCACGAACTGGGGTGGCATCAAGATCGGTCGCGACCTGGGCATTTTCGGTTCGGACGGCATTTTGTCCGACATGACATTGCTCGGCGTCGGCACTGTGTCCGACTTGACCGCAAGCGGCGGCAACACGTCGCTCGGCCGCATCGGCGTCGGTTACCTCTATGCCGACTGGAAAGGCCAGGTGCAGTATTCCTCGCCGAAGTGGAACGGTTTCAGCTTCAACGTGGCGCTCGTCGATCCATGGGGTCTCGTTAATCTGTCCGGCGTGAGCCGCGATGCCGGAAGCTTCGCTCAGGAAGGCAGCACCTATGGCTTCGAGGGCAAGGTGACCTACGCCTGGGAGGGAGACTTCAGCGGGAAGGTCTGGGCGAGCTTCATCAATCAGTCACTCAACACCACCAATCCAGACCCTATCGGTGACCCCCTTAGTGACCAGGACGCCACCGGGTTTGACGTCGGCGCCAAAGTCGGCTTTAGCGGCTTCGAGCTCGTGGGCTACTACTACAGCGGTGATGGCATCGGCAGTACCGGCTTTCTCTTTGACGCAGTGGATGCGGACGGCAATACACGCGACTCGGACGGTATGTACGTCCAAGCCACATACAAGCTACCCGGTCCGGGCACCAAGATCGGCCTGAGTTGGGGTGAGAGCAATCTCGATCGCGGCCCGGCCGATCCGGACACGACGAGCCTGTTTAAGACCAACGAGTCGATCGTGTTCGGCGTCTACCATCCGCTCACCTCCGCCTTGCACCTGGTCGCGGAGTACACGCGGACGGAATCAACCGCACACAATGGGAACAAGGCCAAAGAGTCGGCCATCGCGATCGGCGCGATCCTGTTCTATTGAGGTTTGATTCGGGACAAAACACGCGACTCGAAGAGTAGAAGTGGCGGTGCCTGAGGCACC
>JANPCY010000281.1:0-5455 GCA_031431175.1 Steroidobacteraceae bacterium
GTTCATGGCCGTTTTCTCCAGCCCGCATGCGGCCGATGTCATCGCGCGCGATTACCGCAGCATCGTCGCCACGAGGAATTGACGGGCATCCCCGCAATGAGCAGCCGCAGTATTCGTGATCGGGCCTTCATCGGGCTGCAATACCTGTTGCCACAGCATTTCCTGTCGCAGCTGGTCTGGTCGCTGGCGCGCGCGCGTATCGGCTGGCTGAAACGCGCGCTGATTCGCGGATTCCTCCGGCATTATCCAGTTGATCTCTCGGAGGCCGAGCGCGCCAATCCGTCGAGTTATGAGTCTTTCAATGATTTCTTCACGCGCAAGCTGCGCCAGGGAGCGCGCCCGATCGACCCTGAACCGGCTTCAGTCGCCTGCCCGGTCGACGGCTATGTCAGCCAGGCCGGCCGGTTCGCTGGCGACGGGATGCTGCAGGCCAAGGGAATCAACTATTCCGCGAGCGCGCTGCTGGGAGGCGACCCGGCGCTCGCCACGCAATTTGCCGGCGGCGCATTCGTGACTCTCTACCTCGCTCCGCACAACTATCACCGCATCCACATGCCTCTCACCGGCACGCTGCGGCTCGTGCGGTACGTGCCGGGCGATCTGTTTAGTGTCAATGCCACGACGGCCGACGGCGTGCCCGGGCTTTTCGTCCGCAACGAAAGAATCGCCTGCGTCTTTGATACGGCCGCAGGCCCGATGGCCGTCGTGCTGGTCGGCGCCTTGTTCGTCGGCAGCATGAGTCTCAGCTGGGCCGGCGAGATTCGGGGCGGACGCCCTCGCGTCATCCGCGATCTGCCGGTGCGCCCGGTGAGCGCGCTCGACAAGGGTGCCGAGCTCGGATGGTTCAATATGGGCTCCACGGTAATCCTGATGTTCGCAGCCGCGGGCCCGACACTTGTGCCGGGTCTGGCGCCCGGACTGCCGGTGCGCATGGGCGAGCGCATCGCAACACTCCCATGATTCGCGCTGACTGGCGGCCAGTGGCAACAATCGAGGTGATGCGGCAGCGCGCCGAGATGCTCGCGCGCGCACGAGCCTGGTTCGCGTCCGAACGGGTTCTCGAAGTGCAGACGCCCCTGCTGTCAACGGCCGCCGTCAGCGAGTTGCAGATCGAGTCGATCGCCGCGCAGCCATTGCAGGGCCCGCCGATGTACCTGCAGACCTCGCCCGAATATCCGATGAAGCGGCTGCTCGCGGCCGGAATCGGCGATTGCTACCAGATTTGCCCCGTATTCAGGGATGGTGAATCCGGCCGGCAGCACAATCCGGAATTCACCATGATCGAGTGGTACCGCATCGGCTTCGGCGTGCAGGAACTGCAGCGCGACGTCGACTACTTGCTGCGCGCTGCAATCGGCGATCTGCGCACCCTGCCGCCGGCCCGCCAGATCACCTATCGCGAGGCCATCACGGAGGCCTGCGGAGTGGATTGCAGGACCGCAGGCCCGCGTGAGATCGAGGCGGTCCTGCAGGCTCATGGAGTCGCCCCGATTTCAGATACCGATCAGGACCGCGATACCTGGCTCGACCTGTTGATGGCGACCGTGGTGGGCCCCGGGCTCGGGCGTGATGCACCAGTATTCGTACACGATTATCCGGCAAGCCAGGCCGCACTTGCGCGGGTGCGCGATGACCGCGACGGCTGGCCCGTTGCGGAACGCTTCGAACTCTATCTGGACGGCATCGAACTCGCCAATGGGTTTCACGAACTGGGCGACATGCTGGAACAGCGGCGGCGATTCACGCAGGATCTGCAAAATCGACGGCAGCACGGCCGGCGCCTGGCGCCGCTGGACGAGAGATTTCTGGCTGCGCTGGCGGAGGGTTTGCCGGATTGTGCCGGCGTTGCGCTGGGATTCGATCGGCTGCTCATGGTCGCGCTCGGGCTGCACGCGATTGCTGATGCAATGGCCTTTCCCGCGGATCGGGCCTGAGGAAACCGGATGATCCTGCAACTCGCCGGGTCGTATGCGGAGCTGATGCAGCAGGCCGAAGGCCTGTTCGCGGGTGAACGCGATCCCTGGGCCAATTCCGCGAATGTTGCAGCGCTTGTCTGGGAACTCCTGCCGGACCTCAACTGGGCCGGTTTCTATTTTCTGCGCGGCGGGCAGCTGATCGTTGGACCGTTCCAGGGACGGATCGCCTGTGTGCGGATTCCGCTGGGCCAGGGGGTCTGCGGTGCTGCCGCCGAGCGCCGCGACACGGTAATCGTCCCCGATGTCCACCAGTATCCGGGCCACATCGTCTGCGACGCGGCATCGAACTCCGAAATTGTCGTGCCGCTCGTCACGCACGACCGGCTCATCGGCGTACTCGATCTCGACAGCCCGAGTTACGGTCGCTTCGGTCCGGCTGATGCGCTGGGCCTCGAGGCGCTCGCGCGGCGGCTTGCCGCATCCTGTGACTGGCGGCTCGCCGGAATCGACGGATTCGGGGCAGGCTAAGGCGGGCGCGGCGGTCGCCGCAATTTCACTTCACGCGCGCGATGTACTGGCCGCTGCGCGTATCGACGCGGATCGATTCGCCCTGGTTGAGGAACAGCGGGACCTTGACCACCGCGCCAGTCTCGAGCTTTGCGGTCTTGGTGCCGCCGGTGACGGTGTCACCACGCATGCCAGGATCCGTCTCGACGATCTTGAGTTCGACGTGGGGCGGCGGCGTCACGGTCAGCGGCTGGCCATTCCACAAGGTGACGATACTGACGACGCCTTCCTTGAGCCACTGGGCCGCATCGCCCACCGCGGTTTCCCCCGCCGTGAATTGCTCGAAGCTCTCCGGCTGCATGAAGTGCCAGAAGGTGCCATCGAAGTACAGGTACTGCATGTCGACATCGACCACGTCGGCGGCCTCGACGGAATCGCCCGACCTGAAGGTCCGCTCGATGACCCGCCCGGTCCTGAGATTGCGGATCCGCGCGCGATTGAAGGCCTGGCCCTTGCCCGGTTTCACGAACTCATTGTCCACAATCGAGCAGGGGTCGTTATCCATCATGATCTTGAGACCAGACCGGAATTCATTGGTGTTGTAGCTGGACATCGAGGGCCGCCGGGGCCCCGATAGAGGGCCGGTGCTGGACAAAAAGGCCGCGTATCATAGCCAGAACGCGCCCGACCGACTACCCTGCCCGGAAGCACGGTCCCGGAGCGAATTACGCCGGGAGCAGCCCGGTGCCGAGGCAGCGCGCGATTTCGCCGGTTGGCATTCCAAGACGCCGGTCGCGAAATTAACGGATTTCGGAGTGTTAGTATCCTGCCTCCACGGCCGCTGGCCACAAATGGAGCCGGATTTGAAGCAGCCCGCCGCCGTCCCGATGATCGCCCTGACGCGAAGTCAGGACAATGTCGAGGCGATCAACAAGGCGCTGCGTAATGCCGGCCATCCGGTCCACGTGGCCTGGCTGCCCGATGCGCGCGAACTCGGCGACGTGTTGACCCAGGCGTCCGCCGAGATGCTGGTGCTGTTCGCCGATGAAGGCATCGTCGACCTGACGAGCGCCATGGATTTTCGCGCGCGCTTCGCACCGGAGGTACCGGTGCTGATCGTGCGCGACAAGCTCGATGAGGACGCGATCGCCGAGGCGCTGGCGCTTGGGGCCCAGGACGCGGTCACGCTCACCAATATCAAGCGTCTGCAACTGGTTGTCGGCCGTGAGTTGCGCACTTATCGCCTCGACCGGGCCCTGTCGGTCACGCTCGCTTCGGCGCGCGAATACAAGCAGCAGCTGCAGCATGTCGTCGAGGGTTCCACTGACGCGATTGCCCATGTCCAGGAAGGCATCACGGTCGAAGCAAACCCTGCGTGGGTCCAACTATTCGGTTATGAGAGCGCAGATGAGATCACTGGTACGCCGCTACTGGACGCATTCGACGCGGATGATCACGTGGCGATCAAGGGCGCACTCGTCGCCTGCCTGCAGGGCAAGTGGACGGGCCACACACTGCACGCGTCGGCGCTTTTGGTCAGCGGCCAAACGCCGTCGCTGGAGTTCCAGCTGCGGCGCGCTGAATTCGACGGCGAGCCCTGTGTTCAGGTCTGCGTGCCGGCGCGAATCGCGGATGAGGGGGAGATGGAGCGCCGCCTGACAGAAGTGATGCAATGCGACCCCGCGACCGGCTTCCTGTATCGCCGCTTCTTCATCGAGCGGCTGCGCGAGCGCCTGGCGGAACCGGCCAAGGCCGGTGTGCGCGTCCTGGCCTATATCGAGCCCGACAAGTACGAGGCCGTGCTGGAAGACGTCGGGGTCATGATCGGCGAGGATTTGCTGACTGAATTCGCGAGGTTGCTGCGCGAGCAGGTGCAGGAGGGCGACCTGGCCGGCCGCTTTGGCGGCAATGGATTCATGTTATTGCTCGAGCGCGGCACCAGCCGCGACGTGGAAGCCTGGGCCGAACACGTCGTGCAAAAGGTTGCGACCGAAATGTTCCAGGTCGGGTCAAAGTCGCTCTCGACAACATGCACGATCGGCCTCGGACCCGTGCCAGGTGAAGTGCGCGAACCGGAAGGGCCGGCAAGCGACGCCTACAACGCGAACCGCCAGGGACGCGAGTTGGGCGGCAACCGCGTGCAGTTGCTGGAGCACACTGGCGCGATATTGCGCCTGCAGGAAGCGGATCAGCAGTGGGTAAAGCAGATCAAGTCCGCGCTGATGGAAAACCGTTTCCGGCTCGTGCAGCAACCGATCGCCAGCCTGGTCGGCGAGAACCTGGATATGTTCGATGTGCTCGTTCGGATGGTCGACGAACGGGGGGAGGAAGTGTTGCCGTCACTGTTCATGCCGGCTGCCGAGCGCAATGACCTGACGAAGAATATCGATCGCTGGGTCATCGGCGCGGCAATGTCGTTCTGCGCCTCGAGCAAGCCCGGCGCCTTGTTCGTGCGGCTGTCGCAGGACGCCTTGTCTGACACCACGCTGCCTGCCTGGCTCGCGAGCCAGTTGAAGACCACGCGTATCGAGCCGCCGCGCATCGTTTTCCAGATTCGCGAGGAAGTGGCCGGCCAGCAGATCAAGGCAGCGGTGGCACTGCGGGAGGTGCTGCGCAGCATGAAATTCCGATTTGCGATCGAGGGATTCGGCCTCGGCCGCGACACCGAACAGCTGATGAGCCATCTGGCGCCGGATTTCGTCAAGATCCACGGCGCGCTGATGCAGGGCCTGTCGGCGGACCAGGACAAGCAGAGTCGCGTGAAGACACTCGTGGATCTCGCCCACAGCCGCAAGGCGATCACGATCGGCGAGCGCGTGCAGGACGCCAACACCATGGCGGTGTTGTGGCAGCTCGGCGTGGAGTTCATCCAGGGCTATTTCGTCAATGCGCCCGAGGAAATCGTTCTCGGATCAGCGACGGGTTGAGCACGCCCGGGCGGGGGGGGTGTGGGGCGCGGGGAAACAGGGGATGTAAGTGGTGGGGGGCGCATACCGCCCCCGCGCGGGCGGGTTGTGGGGCGCCGGGGGGGG
>JANPCY010000282.1:0-3961 GCA_031431175.1 Steroidobacteraceae bacterium
CGCCCGGCGAGTACCGTGTCCAGGTCGATGCGCTGGGCTAGGTCGTTGAGGAGCCGTTCACCATGGTCGCGGACCAGACCACGTCTCTCGCAGCTGCAGTCGAAGGCGACCGGTTCGTGAACCGGCACTGAAGGCGCATCAGCTTGAATCGAAAACTGCTCTGCATTGCGATCGCTACCATTGCGCCCCTGTCGCTGGCGCGTTTGCGACCGGCAAAGCCGGTGTAAGATGCCTGCAACTCCGGGGAGACATCGGCCGGGGGATGCTGTCTTGACCCGATGGCTATCGAGTATCGGCATGGTTTGCCTGATGCTATTCGGCGCAGCGGCTGCTGCCCAGCAGCTGCGGCTGGGAGCTCACCCCGGCATCAACGCCCGCAACTTCAAGGGACAGGTCGGAAGACGCCTGACTTTCATCTGTCCGGCGACCAAGGCGCAGTCCGACTACGTCTGGGGCACCGACATCTACACGGACGACTCGATGATTTGCCCGGCGGCCATTCACGCCGGAGTCCTGCAGGCAGACACAGCCGGCCTCGTGAACATCGTCATGGGTGCGGGATTCGCTTCATTCCAGGGCTCGTCGCGAAACGGCGTGACCAGCAAGAACTACGGACCCTGGGATTCCACATACACGTTCAGCCGGGCGTCCGAGCCCGGACAGATCGACTGGAATACGACGGCCTTGTACGTTCCCGCCGAGTATCGCGATCCGGTGAACGTTGTCTGCCCATCAGGCGGCAACCTCGAGACCATCATCTGGGGAACGGACATCTATTCGGCCTCATCGTCCATCTGCGTCGCTGCCGTTCACGCCGGCGCCGTCACGCGCGACACGGGCGGCAAGGTGACGGTCACGAAGATGCCGCCACAGGAAACTCTCGTCGCGACGTCGCGCAATGGCGTTTCGTCCCGCGGTTGGACCGGCGGGAACTACCGGGACTACCCGGATCCGTTTCGAGTGACCCCGTACACGATCACAGCCAACGTGCCGGCATCGCCTGGCGCAAGATCAGGCCCGATCCCGGTGCCAACCAACCTGAGCCGCGTGATCGACCTGCCCGGCATCACCGCGGCCGGAACTTCGACGACGGTTTCGCCGCGCACGATTGATCTGCCGGGTGTCACCGCGGCCGGAACTTCGACGACGGCTTCGCCGCGCACGATTGATTTGCCCGGCATCACCGCGGTTGGAACGTCGGCAACGGTTCCATCGCGCACGATCGACCTGCCCGGGATTACGGCGGCCGGCACATTCGCAACGGCCGCGTCGCGTACCATCACATTGGCAGGCTTTTCCGGAAGCGGCGTGCCCCCAACCGCCGCCTCACGCACGATTGTGCTCAATGGATTCACTGGCAGCGGTGTACCTGTCACGGCCGCCTTACGCAGCATTGTGTTGGTCGGCTGGACAGGTTCAGGCCGATGATCGATTTCCGAGGAGATAGCAAATGATTACCAGGATTTTTTCAACGATTGTGGCCACCTGCCTGTTAGCTGCATCAGGGTCGAACACCGCCCAGACAACCTCAGGCGATGTGACTTTCCGATTGCCGCTGGACCTGAGCCAGCTGTCGTCGGACATCGCAAAGATCGCCGTGGCCTGCAGTATTTCGAGCGACGCGATCCCCCAGGGACCCAATCCTCCCCTTGACCCCAAGGGCGTGCCCATGAGGCCAAAGCTCGCCAAGCAGGTGGAAATCCCTGTCTCGGCTGGGCAATTGGTCACAACGGCGATCATCGTCGTGCCCGTCAGCGGTCTCGACAATCCGGTCGGAAAGACTGCGAACTACGATTGCTCGATCACGGGCTACAGCACGGCCCTGCAGCAATGGTCCCGGTTCGAGGAGGGGCACACGACTGCGGCGTTTCGTCTGTCGCCCACGCCGCCGTACATCACCGGCAGTTTCGTCTGGTAAACAAGGAGAATTCGCATGCGTTCCAAAATCCTTGCAGCGACTTTGACCGCCAGCGTGCTGGCCATGCCCGTTGCCGGTGTCGCCCAGACGAGCCCACTCGTGATTACATTCCAGGTGCCGCTCAACCTGACACAGCTTTCGACCGACATCACGAAGATCAAGCTGACCTGTCTGGTGACCAAGTCTGAACAGACGGGAGCGGAAAGGGTCGCTACCAGATATTGGGCGGACGAGAAGCAGGTGGAGATCCTGGTGTCGGGTGGCGAATTGGCGACGACCGTGTCTGTGCCCGTGTCGATCAGCGGAGACGCCAACACGACTGTCGGAACAAACGCGAACTACAGCTGCGACCTGATGGGATTCAGCCAGCCCCTGCAACGCTGGGACTTATTTTCGGATGCTCCGGAAGCGGCGCCATTTCGCCTGATACCGGCACCGCAGCCCATCAGGGGAAGCTTTACCTGGTAGGCGCTTGCAATCATACAAAGTGGTTTTGGCGTATCCTCGTCATCGAGTCGCCGTTTCGGCGGACTGCTGCGGAAACAACACCACAACCAGTTAGGGGAGACTCCATGAGTGATTCCAATACAACTACGGGCACCGCCAGCGCGGAGGAAAAACAGTGGGCAATGTTTGCGCACCTGTCCGCATTGCTCGGCGGTCTCCTGACCTCCGGCTGGGGCGGCAGCGTGGGTTTTTTCATCGGGCCATTGGTCATCTGGCTGATGAAGAAGGACACGATGCCGTTCGTCAATGATCAGGCCAAGGAAGCGCTGAATTTCGCAATCACGGTTTCAATCACCTGCGTGGCGTTGCTGATACTGACAATCCTGTCGCTCGGCATCGGTGCGCTGCTGACGATTCCGCTGATGATGGCAATCGGCATCGCCGCATTGGTGTTGGTTATCATCGCCGCGATGAAGGCCCATGAAGGCATCGCCTACCGTTATCCGTTCGCGCTGCGGCTGGTGAAGTAACGCGGGGAGCTTGATCCCATGCAACCCGGCAAATCCCTGGCCGTGATCGCCTGCGCCGCAGCAATGGTCACGGCTGCGCCGATTGCGCGGGGTGATGCTCCCTGCAACAGGGGTTTTCGGGATTCCACGCCCGCCGAACGTGGAACGATGACCGCGGTTCTCCAGGCTGCGAAGAACGCCATGCCGCCCGCCCCAGCGGGATGGGTGATCGTGGGCGATGATCAGATCTCGGTCACCACCGGCCTTTGCCGGGATTACGAAGGCGCTCCCTGGGGTTATAACTTCAATCGCCAGTATCAACGAGTCGACGATCAGGATGCGCGAAACAAGATCCTCGCGGATGCGGCGGCCGCTTCCGCTGCGGCACTCAAGCTGAAGCAGCCGCGACTCGATGCGGCGATGGCCCGGATGAACAAGCTCGTCGAAAAACGGGTGGCTCTCATCGAGAAGGGCAACCTGGCGGGTGCGCAAGCGATTAACGAGGACGTGGCAAAAGCCCAGGCCGATTATCAGAAGATCATGGAGGAGGGCGACAGTCAGGAGCAGATGGACGCCGCTTTGGCAAAGGCGAGCCGCGATCAGACGATGTACATCAACGTGGTGGTCAATTTTAATCAGGTAACGCCCGACGCCAGCGCAAAGGGCTTTCCGCTGCCACCCGGCGCGCGCGCCGCTTTTCGCTGGAGCACAACCCAGGAAAATGTGACCGAAGACCATGCGCTGATTCTGCTCGGCCAATGGCGATCCGCTGCCGAGGGCAGCTGGAAGCGCATGCTTCACCCGGACATGGCACCTACCGCCGCGCAGGTCATTTCGATCAGCGTCACGGCCGATCCGGACCGCATCGCTGGCATCATTGCCTCGATAAACGTCAAGAGTCTTGCGGCGAAAGTCCCGAACTAGTCGGACTGCAGTGAGCCGGCTTGGTTCTGCGGCGATCGCGTTCGCTCACTCCCGCGTGGAATAGGCTTCCAGCGCGCCGTAGCCGCGCTCGTCGATGTGGTCCATCCGCGCATCGAGCGGCGGATGCGTCTTGTAGAGTTGCGCCAGGGGATTCATCCCCGAG
>JANPCY010000283.1:0-3132 GCA_031431175.1 Steroidobacteraceae bacterium
CCTTGATCGCGTGCTGCATCTTCATGCCCTCGACGACCGCGAGCACGTCACCTCGTGCGACGGTGTCGCCAGCTTTGACGCGAAGCTCGACGACGCGGCCAGGCAATGGTGATGCCGGATGCGCGTCGGCATCCTCGACGCTGCGATCAAAGGGCCAGGCTGCGGTAAGCGTTATCTCGTCCGTCTGCGCGCCGATGATCTGCAGTTGCGCGCCGTGACGGATCAATTCGATATCCCGTGTGCCGGCGCCGGCGTCCACGCGATAACGATCATTGCCGTCGCGTTGCACAATCCCTGCCAATGACGCATCGGCCAGCAGGATCTCGATCCGGCTGCCCTGCCGCCTGGCGCGCATTTGCAGGAAATCCGGCGTTTGCAGGCCGAGCGCCTGCCGGCCCGATCCCGTCAATCGCCAAGCGTCGCCGCGTGTCCAAGGTGAATCCGTGTCGCCGCAATCAACCGTTTCGCCGGCTGCGTCCAGCGCAAGATTCGCCGCGAGTACCAGCGACTCGGGCGCTGGCGGGGCAGGGCGCGTCAGCGCCTCAATTTCGCGATCGACAAATCCCGTGTCCACGTCGCCCGCCGCGAATTGCGGATGCATCGCGATCGCGCGCAGCAGCGGCAGGTTGGTCGTGACCCCGAATACCGCCGTGCGGGCCAGGCTGGCTTTGAGTGTCGCGAGCGCGGCGGCGCGGTCGGGACCGCTCGCGATCACTTTCGCGATCATCGGGTCGTAGTAGACCGAAATGGCGTCGCCGTCCTCCACACCCCGGTCGACGCGCCAATGAGTATCCTGCGGAGGACAGGCGAAGCGTTCGATTTTCCCGGTGGACGGCAGGAATCCGCGGCGCGGATCCTCGCTGTAAATGCGCGCCTCGATCGCATGGCCCTGCTGGAGCAATTGATCCTGCGCGAGCGGCAGGCGCTCGCCCGATGCGACGAGCAGCTGCCATTCGACAAGATCGAGACCGGTCACCGCCTCGGTCACCGGATGCTCGACCTGCAGGCGCGTGTTCATCTCCATGAAATAGAACTCGCCGTCAGCGCTCACGATGAATTCGACGGTGCCCGCATTGATGTAACCGGCGGCTTTCGCTGCGCGCACGGCAGCCGTTGTCATCGCGGCGCGGGTCGCGGGATTGATGAAGGGCGAGGGCGATTCCTCGATGATCTTCTGGTAGCGGCGCTGGACCGAACACTCGCGCTCGAAGAGATGCAGGCATTCGCCATGGCCGTCGCCGAAGACCTGTACTTCGATGTGACGCGGACGTTCAAGGAAACGCTCGAGCATCAGCCTGCCGTCGCCGAAGGCACTTTCGGCTTCCCCACGCGCGCCCCGGATCGCTTCCGGGAGTTCGGAGGTGCTCCGCACCACGCGCATGCCCTTGCCACCGCCGCCCGCGACCGCCTTGACGAGCAGCGGGAAGCTGACACGCTCCGCCTCGCGCTGCAACGTGCGCTCGGCCTGGTCATCGCCCATGTAGCCCGGCACTACGGCCACGCCGGCCCTTGAAACGATGGCCTTGGCTTCGTGCTTCAGGCCCATCGTGCGGATTGCGGAGGCAGGTGGTCCGACGAAGCGGATGCCAGCTGCTTCGCAGGCCGCGGCGAATGCCGCGTTTTCGGAAAGGAATCCGTAGCCCGGATGGATCGCATCTGCGCGGCTCTGGCGCGCGGCGCGGATCACGGCATCGGCGTCCAGATATGACTCACGGGCCGGCCCCGGTCCGATGCAAATCGCCTCGTCTGCCATCCGCACTTGCAGCGCGCCGCGATCCGCTTCCGAATACACGGCGATCGAATGAACGCCGAGCCTGCGGCAGGTCCGCATGATGCGGCAGGCGATTTCGCCGCGGTTCGCGATCAGGAGCCGGCGCAACATCAGTCAGGATCGCGCCACTTTGCCTGGCGCTTCTCGAGGAAGGCCAAAAGTCCTTCACGGCCTTCATCACTGCCGCGAATCCGCGCAATCCAGTGCGCCAGTTCATTCTGCAGGGTCACATCGCTGGCATCGGTACGACCGGTCACGCGGCGCAGCAGTGCCTTGATCTCGACCTGCGCACAGGGTCCGCCTGCCAGCAATGCGTCGACCAGCTTAGCCGCGGCTTCCGGCAGGGCCGCATCGGCGACGATCTCGTGAACGAGCCCGATACGCTCAGCAGTCGCGGCGTCCATGACTTCACCGCTCAGCATGTAGCGCCCTGCTTGCCGGGCGCCGATCGCGCGAATCACGTAAGGAGAAATCATGGCGGGGATCAAGCCGAGCCTGACTTCGCTGAGCGCAAAACGCGCGGAGCTGCCGGCGATTGCGATATCACAGGCCGAAATGAGCCCGATCGCGCCGCCAAAGGCTGCGCCATTGACGACCGCGACGGTCGGCTGCGGCATGCGCTCGAGGAGGTCGAGCAGCGTCACGAAGCGCCGCGCGTCCGCCACATTCTGCCCGGGCGCGGCCGCCCCCGCCGCGCGCATTTCGGCGATGTCCGCACCCGCGCAGAAGGCGCTGCCGCTGCCTGTCAGCAGGACCGCGCGCAGATCGCGCTCGGTGGCGAGATTCGTCAATGCTTCCGTGAGCTCGCCGACCAATTGCGCACAAAGCGCATTGCGCTCGGCCGGCCGGTCGAGGATCAGGGTTGCAGTGCCGCGCGGGTCGCGCTCGATTCGAAGCATCGCCATCACATCCGGAATATGCCGTAGGACTCGGGTGCCGGAGCCGGCCCGCGTGCCACGACCGACAGCGCGAGCCCGAGCACGCGGCGCGTGTCCAGCGGATCGATGACGCCGTCGTCCCACAAGCGCGCGGTCGCGTAATAAGGATTGCCCTGGCGCTCGTACTGGTCGCGGATGCCGTCGATGAATTTCTGCTGCTCGGCCTCGGGCCAGCTGCCGCCGCGCGCCTCGACGCCATCGCGGCGCACGGTCGCGAGCACGCTCGCCGCCTGCTCGCCGCCCATCACCGAAATGCGGGCGTTCGGCCAGGTCCACAGGAAGCGTCCGCCATAGGCGCGGCCGCACATTGCGTAATTTCCGGCGCCGAATGAGCCGCCGATCACGACGGTCAGCTTGGGGACCGTCGAGCAGGCGACCGCCGTGACCATCTTCGCGCCGTCGCGCGCAATGCCCGCATTCTCA
>JANPCY010000284.1:0-2494 GCA_031431175.1 Steroidobacteraceae bacterium
GGCTGGCATCGGCGGCGCCGTCATACAAGATGATACTCAGCGGACACTGGACCAGCGAGCGGTGGTCAGTCCTCGGCCGCGCGACTCGTTACGGCGAGGCGAAGCGCGTGTTCAATTTCGGCGGCGGATACAAACCGGAACAGGTCTACGGACCGGAGTTTGGGGTGGACCTGGATATCGAATTCCACGTGACCAAGGCGCTGGCAGTGGCGTTGGGTGCCAACAACCTGTTTGACGAGTACCCCGATCTCTCGAGTTACGAAATCAATTACTTCGGCAACCTGCCTTACGACGTGCTGCAGCCAATTGGCTTCAATGGCGCGTACTACTACCTGAGGACGACCTACAACTTCTAGTCACCAGCGGGGCGGGAACTGATGTCCAACACGCAGGACCCGCGCGCCGAAGCGAACCGTCCGACGGTATTCATCAGTTACGCGCGGGCTGACCAGGCGCAGGCGACGAAACTGGCGAAGGCCCTGGAACAGGCGGGTCTCGAGGTCTGGTGGGACGCGCTCATCGAGGGTGGCGCGGCGTTTGCGCAGTCGATCGAGGCGGCACTCGAAAACTGCAATGCGGTCGTCGTGGTCTGGTCGAAGTCCTCGGTGGCGTCTGACTGGGTGCTCGACGAGGCCGCCAAGGGCCGCGATCTGCGCAGGCTGGTGCCGATATCGCTGGATGGCACGCCGCCGCCGCTGGGGTTCCGCCAGTATCAGTCCATCGACCTGTCGCGCTGGCACGGAAACCCTGCGGCCGACGAGATCGCGAGTGTCGTGCGCGGTGTTGCCGCCGCGGCCCACCATGCAACGCATAGAATGAACATCGAAGACAGCGCCCCCGCGCACGGCGTCACGCGCCGCGGCGTGCTGGTCGCAGCGGCTGGCACCGCGCTTGCGGGCGTAGCCGGGTTCTTGGCCTGGCGACAAGGCCTGATCGGCAGTCGTCGCGTAGCCAGCAGCAACAGCGTGGCCGTGCTGCCGTTCGCGAACCTCAGCGGCGATGAGGGCCAAGCGTATTTCTCCGACGGGCTATCTGAGGAACTGCGCGCCACGCTAGCGCGCAACGTCCAACTCCTGGTGATGGCCCAGGCTTCGTCCGCGATGTTCCGGGATCACAAGGATGACGCCGTTACCATTGCCGCCAAGCTGGGGGTGGCTTACCTGCTGGATGGCAGCGTGCGGCGCTCCGGGGACATCGTACGTGTCGCGGCCGACCTGATCGACGGGGCAACGGGTTTCAGCCGCTGGTCGCAATCCTTCGACCGCGCGATGGGCGATATTTTTGCGGTACAGAGCGAGATCGCGAACACGGTCGCGAACGCGCTGCTCGCACAAGTTACGCCAGACGGCGAGCCGGCCACCAAATTGGCTGCTTTGGGCGGGACGACCGATGTCGCCGCCTACGACGCCTACCTGCGTGGCCGCGCGCTGTACGGACTGAGCATCGACGAGGCCTCGGATCGAGCGGCGCTGGCGCAGTTCGACGCGGCAATCACCGCCGACCCCAATTATGCGGCGGCTCACGCCATGCGCGCGCGATCCCTCACGACCATTGCGAACCAGTACGGCGAGGTCGCGCAACTGGCCAGTCTGTACGACGCGGCGATCTTCTCGGCAGAGCGAGCGATCGCCATCGCGCCGGATCTGGCCGATGCGCATTCCACGCTGGGCTTCACCCTGTTCCAGGGCCGCCTGGATGCGCGCGCGGCGCGCGAGCCCTTCGAGCGCTCGCGCGAGCTGGGTGCGGGCGAGGCAAGCGTCATGGCCCGCTATGCGCAATTCAGCGCGCGTACTGGCCACAAGCGCGAGGCCGCCGAGGCGATGCAGCGCGCCTTGCTGCTCGACCCGCTGAATCCACTCATATATCGCGCGGCCGGCTCGATCGAATATGCCGCCCGTAATTACGAGGCCGCGATTCCACCGATTCGCAGAGGACTGGAGTTGAATCCCCGCATGTCGCGTGCAAATGCGGCCATCGGCGACGCCCTGTTGATGCTCGGGCGCCTCGAGGACGCCCGCGCCGCCTACGCGGCTGAGCCCGCCGACGACCCCCGACTGGCGGGTGCCGCCATCGTCGAGCACAGGCTCGGTAACGCTGCGGCAGCGCGCGCCGCGATGACGAAGCTGGTAGCCGACCAGGGGGACAGGGTTCTCTATCAGCAGGCCCAGATTCTCGCGCAATGGGGCGACCGGGATGCCTCAATCGCCAGGCTCCAGCGGGCGCTCGAGGTCGGCGATTCCGGCCTCATCTATACGCGCAACGACCCGTTTCTGGACCCGCTGCGCAAGGACCCACGTTTCGCAGAGTTGCTGAACAGACTCGGATTCGACTAGGCTCAATGCGGTTTGGGTAGATCGGGCATCAATAATTGGAAGGGAGCCGAAGTATATGAAGCAAGTGACGACAGCTATCGCGGTGCTCGCGGCAGCCATGTTTTTGACGGCGTGTGGCAAGAAGGAAGAGCCTGCTGCGGCACCGGAAGCGGCGCCAGCGG
>JANPCY010000285.1:0-1727 GCA_031431175.1 Steroidobacteraceae bacterium
CGCTGCAATTTACGTCGGGCGCGGGCTCGACCCTGCGCTCGCGACGCAGGTTTCAGATCAACTGATGGCGCACGATGCGCTGGGCGCGCACGCACGCGACGAACTCGGTATCTCGGAATTCGCGCAGGCGCGACCGGTGCAAGCGGCGTTCGCCTCCGCCCTCTCCTTCGCCATCGGCGCGGCGCTGCCACTGCTGACCGTCGTCATCGTGCCGCAGGCGATGATGGTCTGGCTGGTCGCGACACTCTCGCTCGCATTCCTGGCCTTGCTCGGCGGTATCGCGGCGCGGGTCGGCGGCGCGCGAATTTCGAACGGCGCCATCCGCATGACATTCTGGGGCGCACTCGCCATGGCCCTGACGGCCGCGGTCGGGAGTCTGTTCGGCGTCATCGCCTGAACGGTATTGCAGCGTGACCGCCGATCCACTGGACAATCCCGTCTGGCACTCGCTGACATCGCAGCATGCAGCGCTTGCGATCACGGCGATGGGCGCTGCGAAGTACCCGCCGGCGATTGCACCATTTGCCGCGGTCGGCGATGCACCCGATCGTGCCGCTAGGCAGCTGGCGAGCCTGGTCGGGGACGGCGAGTCCGTGTATCTCGTGGGCGTCGCGCCTGAGCGTCCGCCTGGCTGGATACTCGAACAAGAGAAGCCCTGCCTGCAGATGATCTGTCACGCGCCGCCCGCTGAAATTCCGGGTCCACCGGTCACCGAGATGTCCGACATGCAGCGTGAAGACATGCTGGCCCTTACGGCACTGGTGTTCCCGGGATTCTTCCGGCCGCGCACGCTCGAGATGGGGCGCTATCTCGGCATCTACGATGGCGGGCGGCTGGCAGCAATGGCGGGCGAACGCATGCGGCTGGATGGATTCCAGGAGATCAGCGCTGTCTGCACGCATCCGGACTACAGCGGCCGCCGCTACGCAAAGCGCCTGGTGTCACTCGTCAGTCGCGGCGCCTTCGAGCGCGGCTTCATGCCATTCCTGCACGTGTACCACGACAATGCCCGAGCAATCGCCGTCTACCGCCAGCTGGGATTCGCCGACCGCAGGAACCTGCCACTCTGGTCTCTGCACAAGGCCAGCGATGATTGAAACGGAACGACTGGTCCTCACGCAGCTTGCCGATCGCGACGCGGAGTTCATTCGTGGACTCCTCAACGAGCCATCGTTCATTCGTTACATCGGCGATCGCGGGGTGCGGACCGCGGATGACGCGCGTCGTTACATCCAGGACGGCCCGGTGGTGAGCTATGCGCGCCACGGCTTCGGCCTGTACCGGGTCGGGCTCAAACCGGACGACACGCCGATCGGCATCTGCGGCGTGCTGAAGCGCGACACCCTGCCGGAACCGGATCTCGGTTTTTCCCTGTTGCCGGCCTGGTGGTCGAATGGCTACGCCCAAGAGGCCGCAAGCGCGGTCATGCAACAGGCACGCGGCCCATTCGGGCTCGGCCGTATCGTCGCGATCACGTCAGTGGACAATGAACCATCGATCCGGCTCCTCGGCAAGCTGGGCTTTCGCTTCGAGCGGATGATCCGTCTCGGCGAGGACGCGGCCGACCTTCGGCTGTTCGCCTGCGAACCATGAAACGCTGTGCCTGGGCTCGCACGCCAGCGAGCATCGCTTATCACGACGCCGAATGGGGCGTGCCGGTCCACGACTATCACGTGCCGTTCGAGTTCATCACGCTGGAAGGTGCACAGGCAGGCCTCAGCTGGGAA
>JANPCY010000286.1:0-4667 GCA_031431175.1 Steroidobacteraceae bacterium
GCGCAGCTGCTGCTGCGCACGCTGATCGAATGCTATATCCGCGAAGGCGAGCCCGTCGGATCGCGGACGCTGTCCCGGGAGTCGGGGCTTGCCTTGAGCGCGGCGACGATCAGAAATGTCATGGCGGACCTGGAGGAACACGGCTTCGTCAGTTCGCCGCATACCTCCGCCGGCCGTATTCCCACCGACAAGGGCTATCGCTTCTTCGTCAACACCTTGCTGCGCTACCAGCAGCCCGGCCTGGCGGAAATCGCCGAGCTGCGGCGCAAGCTGGAGTCGCGGGCCGGCGATACGAAAGCGCTCGTCACGGCCGCCTCGCAACTCGTTTCGGGCCTGACGCATCTGGCGGGAGTCGTTACGGTGCCGCGCGAGACACACGAGTCGCTCTCGCAGATCGAATTCGTCGGGCTTTCGGGCAACCGCGTGCTGGCGATCCTGGTCGTCAACGGGCGCGAGGTGCAGAACCGCGTCCTGCAACTTGACCGGCATTTCCCGGCCGATGAACTGCGTCGCGCAAGTGCCTACCTGAATGACCAGTTCCGCGGCCAGGAGCTCCCGGCCGTGCGTGCGCAGCTGGTCACGCAGCTTCAAGAGACGCGCGAGCAGATGAATCGACTGATGATGGACGCGATCACGCTGGCGCAGCGTGCTTTCGCGGTACACCCGGGCGAGCACGAGGCCGACATGGTGATCGCCGGTGAAACAAACCTGATGGGTTTTGCGGGTCTGTCAAATGTTGACCGGCTGCGACGCTTGTTCGAGGCGTTCAACGAAAAGCGCGACATCTTGCATCTGCTGGACCAGAGCCTGCATGGCGAAGGCGTGCAGATCTTCATCGGGCATGAATCGGGCTATACGATTCTGGACGATTGCAGCGTGGTCGCGGCGCCCTACACACAGGATGATCGTGTGGTCGGGGTGCTTGGCGTGATCGGGCCGACGCGCATGGCCTATGAGCGCGTGATCCCGCTGGTGGATATTGCGGCCCGGATGCTGAGTTCGGCCTTGAACCTGCGCGACTGAGCCCCAGACTGCCAACCTTGATGACAGAAACCAATCAGCAGGCACAAGCCGGGCTCCAGGAATCAGGGCCTGAGTCGGGCGCCACCCCCGAACAGCAGCGTGCGGAAGCCGAGGCGCGTGCAGCAGAGCATTGGGCCGCCTATCTGCGCATCGCGGCCGAGCTCGAGAACTTCCGGAAACGCACGTCGCGGGAACTCGAGGCCGCTCGTCAATACGGCATCGAGCGTTTTGCCGCGGAGGTGCTGCCGGTGGCCGACAGCCTGGGCCTCGCACTGGACGCGGCTGCGATGGCAGATCCGGTGGCGCTGACCGCAGGCCACCGGGCGACATTGCGCCAGCTTCAGAAGGCCTTCGCAACCGCCGGCATCACCGAACTCGACCCGGCCGGGCAGCCATTTGATCCGCAGCTCCATGAGGCGATGACGACCCGGCCGTCCGCGGATGAGCCGCCTGACACCGTCCTGCTGGTGGTCCAGAAGGGCTACCTGTTGAATGGCCGGCTGCTGCGCCCTGCCAGGGTCATCGTTTCGACGGCGCCGGAACCGGCGCCGGACGGTTGAAACATTCCCGGTCCGGCCCCAGATCCGGAACCAGTCCTAGCCTTTCGGAGCCAATCTAATGGCCAAGATCATCGGAATCGACCTCGGTACGACTAACTCCTGCGTCGCCGTCATGGAAGGCGGTACACCCAAGGTCATTGAGAACAGCGAAGGCGATCGCACGACGCCTTCGGTCGTCGCATTCACCAAGGATGCCGAGGTGCTGGTCGGCCAATCGGCCAAGCGCCAGGCGGTCACCAATTCGCAGAACACATTTCACGCCATCAAGCGCCTGATCGGGCGTCGCTTCGACGACAGCATGGTACAGAAGGACATTCCGCTCGAGACCTACAAGATCGTGCGCGCCGACAATGGCGACGCCTGGCTGGAGGCGCAGGGCAAGACGATGGCGCCGCCGGAAATTTCGGCACGCGTGCTGACAAAAATGAAGAAGACCGCCGAGGACTATCTCGGTGAGACGGTCACCGACGCAGTGATCACGGTGCCGGCCTATTTCAATGACGCGCAGCGCCAGGCTACCAAGGATGCGGGCCGCATCGCGGGCCTCAATGTGCGTCGCATCATCAACGAGCCGACCGCGGCCGCACTCGCCTATGGCATGGACAAGAAAGGCAAGGATCGCAAGATTGCGGTCTATGACCTCGGCGGCGGTACATTCGACATTTCGATCATCGAGATCGCCGATGTGGACGGCGAGCGCCAGTTCGAGGTCATGTCAACGAATGGCGATACATTCCTCGGTGGCGAGGACTTCGATCGCAGGATCATCGATCACATCGCAGCCGAGTTCCAGAAGGAAAGCGGTGTGGACGTGCGCAAGGATCCGCTGGCCGTGCAGCGACTGAAGGAAGCCGCCGAGAAGGCGAAGATCGAGCTGTCGTCGGGCCAGCAGACCGAGATCAATCTCCCGTACATCACTGCTGACGCCGCAGGTCCCAAGCACCTGACGCTGAAGCTCACGCGCGCGAAGCTCGAGTCGCTGGTCGAGGACCTGGTGAGCCGCACGATCGAGCCCTGCAAGGTCGCGCTGAAGGACGCCGGACTGTCGATCGGCGAGGTCGACGAGGTCATCCTGGTCGGCGGGCAGACGCGCATGCCGCTGGTGCAGAAGTCGGTCAAGGATTTCTTCGGCAAGGAGCCGCGCAAGGACGTGAACCCCGACGAGGCGGTTGCAGTCGGGGCCGCGATCCAAGGCGGCGTGTTGGCAGGTGACGTCAAGGACGTGCTGCTGCTGGACGTGACGCCGCTGTCGCTCGGAATCGAGACGCTGGGCGGAGTCATGACGCGCCTGATTGACAAGAACACCACTATTCCGACCAAGGCAACACAGGTGTTCTCGACCGCGGACGACAACCAGACCGGCGTGACGATTCACGTCGTGCAGGGCGAGCGCGATCGCGCGACCGACAACAAGTCGCTCGGCAAGTTCGACCTCAGTGACATTCCGCCGGCTGCGCGCGGCATGCCGCAAATCGAGGTGACCTTCGACATCGACGCCAATGGCATCCTGAACGTGTCGGCCAAGGACAAGGCGACCGGCAAGGAACAGAAAATCGTCATCAAGGCCTCGAGCGGACTTTCCGAGGACGAGATCAAGCAGATGGTCAGGGATGCCGAAGCGCATGCCGAGGAAGACAAGCGCTTCCGCGAACTGGTCGATACGCGCAATCGCGCCGACGCTCTGCTGCATGCCACCGAAAAATCGCTCAAGGACCTTGGCGACAAGGTCGAAGGCACGGAGCGCGTGGCCATCGAAGGTGCATTGAGCGACCTGCGCGGGGTGCTGAAATCCGACGACAAGGCGGCGATCGAGCGCAAGGCCGAAGCGCTTGCGAAGGCCAGCGCCCCGGTCGTGCAGCGCGCCTACCAGGGCGCAGCCCCAGAAGCCGGTGCTTCACCGGGGGCAGAGCCGGGCCCGGGCAAGGACAAGGACGATGTGCTCGACGCGGAGTTCGAGGAGATCAAGGACAAGGGGCCGAAGCCGCATTAGAAGCTTCGGCACCTGCAAGAACAGGGTCCGGCCAGACGCCGGGTGACAATGGGTCGCCCGGCGTTTGCGCCTGCGGAGCGCCATGTCAAAGCGTGACTACTACCAGGTGCTCGGCGTACCGAGAAACGCCACGGAAGATGCCGTCACCAAGGCGTACCGCCGCCTGGCGATGAAATATCACCCTGACCGCAATCCCGACGACAAGGAAGCCGAGGAGCGGTTCAAGGAAGCCAAAGAGGCCTACGAAATCCTCACGGACTCCCAGAAGCGCGCGGCCTATGACCAGTATGGCCACGCCGGACTCGATGCTGCCCGTGGCGCGGGCCAGGGCTTCAGTCCTTCCGATGCGTTCGGCGACGTGTTCGGCGATGTGTTCGGCGATATCTTCGGTGGTGCCCGTCGTGGCGGCCGCAATACCGTGTTCCGCGGCGCGGACCTGCGCTACGAAATGACGCTCGACCTCGAGCAGGCCGTGTTTGGCACCAGCACCGAGATCGATTTCCAGACCGTCGCCGAATGCAAGGAATGCGGAGGCAGCGGAGCGGCCAAGGGACATGCGCCGGTGACCTGCGAGACCTGTTCGGGTGCCGGCCAGGTGCGCATGAGCCAGGGCTTCTTCACAGTCCAGCAACCCTGCCCGCGCTGCAAGGGCCGCGGCACGATGATCAAGGATCCCTGTGGCAACTGCGGTGGCCATGGTCGCGTCAGGGCGAACAAGCGCCTGTCGGTCAAAGTGCCGGCGGGCGTCGACAATGGCGACCGGATCCGTCTCGCGGGTGAAGGCGAGGCTGGCCGCAATGGGGGGCCGCCGGGTGATCTATATGTCGAGGTCGTGGTCCGCGAGCACCCGATCTTTGAACGCGACGGTGCACACCTGTCCTGTGAAGTGCCGGTCAGTTTCGTGACGACGGCACTCGGTGGCAGCGTCGAGGTCCCGACCCTGGAAGGTCAGGCAAATATCAAGGTGCCCGCCGGGACCCAATCCGGTCGGGTCTTCCGGCTGCGCGAGAAAGGCGTCAAGCCGGTGCGCGGCGGGCCGACCGGTGACCTGTTCTGCCGCGTCGTGGTCGAGACGCCGGTCGATCTGACCGCTG
>JANPCY010000287.1:0-1634 GCA_031431175.1 Steroidobacteraceae bacterium
CGGCCTCCGTGCAATAGACCTTCACTAATAGTTGTACGCGATCGACATCGCGGCGACGCCAATAGCGTAGAGGACCAGCGCCACGCCGATCAGGACTTTGACACTGGCCTGACCCTTGGCGAACTCGCGCCACAGGAAGACTCCCCACAGCGCGCCGACCATGGGAGCGCCGCTGCCGATGCCGACGCTGATCGCGATGCCGACCATTCCCGCCGAGATGAAATTGAACACGGTTCCGCTGCACCATACCGCTCCGGCTAGCAAGCCGAGCACATGCCAGCCCGTGCGGCCCTGGAAATACCCCCCAAGCCGGCCGGCCTCGCCGATGAGCGGCCGCCGGATCAGGATCGGAATTGCCACGAAGGTCGCGACAAAGGCGCCGAGGGTGAAGAGCGTCGACACCGTGTAGGCGTCGAGCGGATGGCCGCCGGTGATGGCCGCGGTCACGAACGGCGGAAAGAACCCGATGAGCAAGCCGGAGATGAGGGCCGTCGCGACGCCAAGTCCCTTGTTCGGCGCAACCACGTCACCGAGTCGCCGATAGGCCGCGGCGGTCGTCTGTGCGGCGATGACCAGGATCACGGCACTGACGCCGAGGACCACGGGATTGCCGACGGGCTGCAGCCAATAGCTCGCGCCGATACCGAGAACGATGGCCGGAATCGCCGCAATCGGAAAGGCCACGGCAAGGCCGGCGATCATGATGCTGTTGAGCAGCAGGATATTGCCAAGGTTCCAGATGAAACCGCCGACGGCCGCGAAGGTGATTTCACGCCAACCGGCATCGAGCAGGCGCGCGAAATGGTCGGGCTCGCCGCCGCCCGAGCCAAGAGTCTGGCCGAGCAGCACGGCCGTCAGCACGAAGCCGATGGAGAAATCGATGTAGAAATACTCGAGCCGCCAGCCGACGAGTTTCTTGAGGAAGTTCGGCCACGATCCCCAGAAAACCATGGAGGTGAGCATCAGCACGAGGGCCAGCGCGTAGGTGTCGGGCGCGAACATGGTGCGGACTCCTCAGAATATGGCGATGGGATTCACGGGCGAACCGGTGCCACCCTTGATACGCAAGGGAGCCATCGTCACCAGGAAATCGCTGCGGCCCAGTTCACCGCACAGATCCACGAGCGGCTCGAGCGCAGGGATGTCGAGCAAGATCAGGCCCATGGCCGCAAGCGTGATCGCGTGGAAATAGATCACGTAGCGCAGGCCGTAGGGGTTCGGAAAAGCGTCGACACAATCCCCGGAATACACGGCGACGCCCCGTTGATGCATCCAACGGATCGCGTCCGGCATGATTCCGACGCGCTGGCCGAGGTTTTCCGGCCCCTCTTTCGCCTCGCGCTTCTGCAGCCCCGTATAGACGAAGATGCAGTCGCCGGATTCGACGCGGAGCTTCTGCCTTTTCTCGGCGGCATCGAGGTCGGCCGCAGTCACGCCGTCGTCGGGCGCGAGCCACGCGACGCCGCGCGCCGCGGCGATGTTCAGCAGAACCCCGCGCGTGAAGAGGCCGTTCTACAGCGCCAGCATGTCGCCGAAGGAGAGCCCGCTGGGCAATGTGACGTCCGCGGCCTTGCGGACGTTGTAAATTTCCTGCCCGCGATAGACGTGGGCCACCGCGTCCTGGTGGGTTAGCG
>JANPCY010000288.1:0-1879 GCA_031431175.1 Steroidobacteraceae bacterium
CGGACTTTCTGGAGCCGCGATCATTCGATCAGCATCTACGTGTTCGGCGACGAGTTCACGGGGCCGTCGATCCAGGAAGTCGTGGACACGGTGGACCGGATCAACCGCGTCGGTGGCACTGGCGAACGGTTGGTGCGCATCCATGCGCTGGGATTCCCGATTCCGAACCAGTATCCCCAGCATACAAGCATGCGCTACGCGACTCTGATGCGCATACTGTGCGCCAGGAATGGTGGCGTGTTCGTTGGCTTGCCGGAGGATGAGTACGTGAACACGCGACGGAGCAACTGATGAACAAATGGATCTTCCCGCCGCTCTGGGCGCTGCCGATCGCGCTGGCACTGGTCGCGGGCTGCGCGGACACAAAGGTCTTGGCGCAGGCCCAGTTACCGCCGCCATTGATCGACAAGCTGCCGGCGCGGGTCGGCGTCTACTACTCGAAGGAATTCCGCGAGTACGTGCACAAGGAGACGCGCGCCGATATCGACTACGAGATCACGCTGGGTCCCGCCCACGTGCAGAATCTGGACTGGCTGTTGAAGGCGATGTTTGCGGAAGTCGTTCCCGTCGAGGACCCGACGCGTGTTTCCGAGCTGCAGCCGCCGCTCGTGATGGTTCTGGAGCCGCGCTTCGAGGAATATTCTTTCCTGACGCCCAAGGATGTCGCGGGCGAGGCGTTCATCGTGACGATCCGCTATCTGCTGACTGTCTATGACGGCAGCGGCGGGCGCGTGGACGCCTTCACATTCACGGGTTATGGCCGCGACAAGGCCCACTCGCTCTCGAGCAGGGAGCCGCTTCAGATCGCGACCCAGCGTGCCATGCGTGACGCCGGCGCCAAGGTAGCGGTCGAGTTTACCGACCAGGAATCCGTACGCCTGCTGCTGCGGAATCCGAGGGAGTTGCTGGCGCCGCCCACCGCCGCACCCGTTGAATCAGCACCCGCTGTTGTCGAGCCGCCAGCTACGATTGAGCCGCCTGCTACGGTAGTGCCGTCCTCTTCAACCAGTGGTTGAGGGCGTTTCAGGCTTGCGCTTTTCGTACCACTTGCTGGTGAACTGAATCCCTTTCGTCGCGACCGGCTTGCCGTTCTCGAAACGCGGGCTGTACACGGCGTGCTCGAGCGCGCGACGGGACTGCGCCAGCTGCCCATCTGACATGTCAGTGGTCACCAGTGTGACATTCTGCGTAGCGCCTGATTCGCCGACGACAAGGTTGAATACAGCCCGGCGCTCGACGACTTCGCTGGCGTCGACTCCAATGCCGCGCTTTGCCGAAAGCGGGGGCCGGTAAGAGATCATCCGCGGGCTGAGCAGTGGATTGCCCATGCCTGTTTCGATTTCCGCCGCATAGATAATCGAGGCTTCGGCGTAGTAGGGCATGGCCGTGCTCGCCCTGGACGTGGCCTGGTACCAGTCACCCAATTCAGTCAGCGTTTCGGCCAGCAGCATTCGCGGTGGATCAGGCGTGGCGCGCAGCATTTTCAGCGCCAGCTCGATGGACTTTAACCCGGGGTGCCCGACGGGAGTGGGCGCCCGGCTGATCTGGTAAGCGGCCCCAAGCGGATCGCCAGTCACCGCATCGTGCTGTGGGTCTTTGTCGCTTGTCGACCGCGGCTCCAGTGTGAACTGCATCCGGTGCGTGCGGCCGATGGCGATCAGGCTCTTGACGGCAAGGGGGTTGAAGCCGCCGCTCTCCTTCATGCTGATATCGCGCACGCGCAGGTAAAGGCCGCGGGCTGCTGCAAATTCCGCCACGGATTCATAGAAGGACGCCAGCCGCATCAAGTCCGGCAGCGTGCGGGGATCGTCGAACCCGTATTTCTGTTCCGCGATCCGCAGCGCATAGAAATGATCGCGCTCGACACCACCGTAGTCGC
>JANPCY010000289.1:0-3336 GCA_031431175.1 Steroidobacteraceae bacterium
GCGCAACCGCGACGGCGGCCGGGCGCTTGCGAAGGCGCTCGAAGAGGCAACATCAAAGGTCGTGCACTGCAAGCGCTGCCGGATGCTGACGGACGGCGAGTTGTGCGAGATCTGCTCCGCGCCGCGTCGCGATTCCGCATCGCTCTGCGTCGTCGAATCACCCGCTGACGTGGTCGCGGTCGAGCAATCGGGTGGCTACCGCGGCCGCTATTTCGTGCTGATGGGCCACCTGTCGCCGCTGGATGGCGTCGGACCCGAGCAACTGGGCATCAAGCAGCTCGAGACACTCCTCGACGAGGGCGAGGTGCGCGAAGTCATTCTCGCGACCAATCCCACGGTCGAGGGCGAGGCGACCGCGCACTTCATCGGCGAGCTGGTGCTGCGCCGCGGCATTCGCGCATCACGAATCGCGCACGGCGTTCCGGTCGGCGGCGAACTCGAGTACGTGGACGGCGGCACGCTCGCGCACGCGCTGGCCGGGCGCCAGCTCATCGCCTGAGTCGCGGATCCCGGCGCCCCAGAAATTCGGCCTGGCTGACCAGTTGGCGGTAGCTCGCGATCCGCCGCGCGGGGATTTCCCCCGCATTCGTCGCCGCCGAGACTGCGCAGCCCGGCTCGCGCAGGTGCATGCAGTCCTTGAAGCGGCAGTTCGCGGCGATTCTTGCGATCTCGCGGAAGCCACTCGCGATCTCGCGCGGCGGCGGCAATGGCGCCGCGAAGTCGCGCACGCCCGGTGAATCGATCAGGTCGCCTCCCGACGGCAGCTGATAGAGCGAAGTGACGGAAGTCGTGTGCTTGCCAGTTTCAGCCGCACGCGAAATCTCCTGCACCGTGGCTTCGACACCGGGCACCAGCAGGTTGATCAACGAGCTCTTGCCGACGCCGGATTGCCCGACCAATACGCTGATCTCATCCTTGAGCCGCAGCGCAAGTTCCAACGCCCCGCCCGGCGCTCGCTTGCTGGTCCAGATGATCGGATAGCCGAGTGTGGCGTAGCAATCGAGTGCCGCGCCGAGCAGCGTTCTTGCCTCATGCAGGTCGCTCTTGTTGGCGACCACGCAGGCCTTCAGGCCGGCCCACTCCGCGGCCGCGAGATAGCGGTCGCAGAGGCCGAGATCCGGCGCGGGCAGCGGCGCGACCACGGATACGAGCTGGGTCAGGTTCGCCGCGACGACTTCGGACTTGCCGCGCGCGTTCATGCGGGCGAGTTCGGTGCTGCGCGGCCCGACCTTCGTGATCAGGCCGGCTGCGCCTTCGGTGTCGGCAGCAATCCAGCGCACATTGTCGCCACAGACTACCGACAGCCGGCGGCCCTGCAACCTGCAATGAATGCGGTGACGCGTGGCGTCCTCGACGACGGCATCGCGGCCGTGACTGGATACGACGCGCCCTTCGTGGATGGCCACAGTCTGGGACTTCACGCTCATCCGGGTGTCGGTGCCTCGAGCCGGCCGATGCGATCAATTGCCGGCGGATGAGACGCGTGAAACGCCGTGTAGAGTGGATCCGGGGTTAATGTCGTCGCATTGTCGCGATACAGCTTCACGAGCGCGCTGGAGAGCGCCGCCGCATCTGCGTGCCGTGACGCAAAGGCATCGGCCGCATATTCGTGCCGCCGCGACAGCCAGGCGGCCAGCGGCCCGGCCGGCAGGAGGAATACCGGGGCGGCGAGCACGAACAGCAGAAACAGTGCATGCGGGCTTGCGTCTGTGACACCGAGCGCGGGCTGGAACCACTGCTCGCCGGCGAGCCACGCGAGCAGGGCAAAGCCGCCGAATGAAGCCGCGAGCGACCAGACAATGCGCCACGCAACATGCCGCAATCGGAAGTGCCCGAGTTCGTGGGCAAGTATGGCCTCGACCTCGCCGGGCCCCAGTGCCTCCAGCAGCGTGTCGAAGAACACGATGCGCTTGGCCTTGCCGAGACCCGTGAAATAAGCATTGCCGTGCGCACTGCGCCGCGAACCGTCCATGACGAAGACACCGCTCGGTTCGAAACCGCAGCGCCGGGCGAGTTCGATCACGCCTGCGCGCACGGCCCCATGCGGCAACTCGCGAAACTTGTTGAACAGCGGCGCAATCAGGCGTGGCCAGGCCCAGCTCATCAACAGTGAAAAGGCAGCCCAGGCCGACCAGGCCCACCACCACCAGTCGTCACCCGCGCGACCGTACAGCCACAGCAGCAGCGAAAGCAGCGGGCCGAATATCAGCGCGGAGATCACGAGTCCCTTGAGGCGGTCCATTGCAAAGAGGGCGGGAGTCGTGCGGTTGAAACCAAATTGCGCCTCGATCCGGAAGGTTCGCCAGATGTCGAATGGCAAGGCCAGGACCGTGAGCGCCAGCGCCACGGCAGCGATGACGGCGATACCCCGACCGGGACCGGTCATGCCGCCTGCTGCAATCGCGGAATCGATCCAGGCGATGCCCCCGCCGATCGTGAACACCAGCAGCAGGCAGGCATCGATGACGGCATGCAGCCTGGAAAAACTCGCCAGTGCGATGGTGTAATCGGCGGCCTTTGCATGCTGCCCGGCGGAGATCACGCCCGCGAATGCAGGGGGAACCCGTTCGCGGCCGGCACCGACCGCCCGAATCTGGCGACCGAGCAGCCACAGTCGCAGCGCAAGACCGGCGACGAGCAGGGTCGCGAACAGGACAGTGAAGGGATGCATTGTGTGCGGCAGGCTCGGACTGTAGCCTCTGCTAAGATCAGCGGCAACATGACCCGCGCGGACTGTCTTATCTGGATCGATCTGGAGATGACCGGGCTGGTGCCGGATACGGATCGCATCGTCGAGATCGCGACAGTCGTCACCGACGCGAATCTGGAGGTCCTGGCCGAGGGGCCCGTGATTGCCGTGCGCCAGGCCGAGACTACGCTGGCGGCGATGGACGCATGGAACACACGCACGCACGGAGCATCCGGGCTGATCGCGCGGGTGCGCGCGAGCAATTCGGACGAGGCAGCGGCCGAGCGCGTGACAATCGAGTTTCTGGCGCAACACGTGGACGCAGGCCGCTCGCCGATGTGCGGCAACGGCATTTGCCAGGATCGCCGCTTCCTGGCGCGCTGGATGCCTGCGCTCGAGCGCTTTTTCCATTACCGCAACATCGATGTCAGCACGCTCAAGGAACTTGCGAAGCGCTGGGCACCCGAGGTGCTCGCGGGCGTCGAGAAGGAATCGAAGCACACGGCACTTGCGGATGTGCACGAGTCCATCGCTGAACTCCGGCACTACCGCCGGCTGCTGCTGGCGGCGCCCTGGAACGCACCGCGCGCAGGCGGCCCATGAGTGTCAGGCCGGCGTTGTGGCACTGCGGCGGCTGTCACTGTGGC
>JANPCY010000290.1:0-2655 GCA_031431175.1 Steroidobacteraceae bacterium
CGGCACCTCGGCGACACCTCAGCGACACATGCCGGCGGCACTCTGCCCCGACAATCAGCGCAGATGACCGCCACGCTGACGCCGCCCGGTTCGCCATCCAAGACATGGCGAGACAAGCTGGCCCACTTCAAGCGCAGACTTCGCGCGCTCAATCCCACCGTCAAGGGCCTGCGAAAAGGTCGCGAAGTAGACGCACTCGGTGCCGCAGAGCCCGATATCCACGACATTGACGCCCGAGTCATTGAGGCCGCGGATCAGGGCCTCGGTAAGCTCCCGGCTCGAATGCCGGATGTCGCGGCCGACCGCGACGCGGTGTGGCCGCAGCCAATCGGCATAAGCGCGGCCGATGCGATAGACCGATTCGGTATTCAGCTCACCGGGTACGCGCCCGCGAACGTCGTAGGCCTTGAAACAGCCGGACAGGTCCATGCAGGGTTCAGGCCGCTACATGTTCGATCGAGATGTTCGGGAACCCTGCCCGTGCGGACGCGTGCTCAAGAGTGATCGCGCAAATCATGCCATCAGCGTCGAGATCGACGACAGCATCTTCACCAAGATCATGCGTCTCGACGACCGCTGCTGCGCGAAATTCAATGTAAACCGTGTCTGTATCAGTGAAGTAACGGATTTTCATGGCTTGAATCGCCGATCAAGAAATGCATTGTGGACTGTCACGCCGTCCTCCAGCAAGACCACGCGCAGATAGCGCTCTTCATTTGACGTAGCGGACTACGTATGACCGCTTCGATCCACTGGTCGCGAATGATAGCGCGATCCGGGCGCCGGCGGACCTCGGCAAAGTATTCTGTGAAACGCACCCCGCCAAGCTAGCGGGACTCCTTTCGTCTGGTACGCCGCAAAAACAGCGAATCAGGTCGAATTCAGCCAGCCCGTGATCGAATCGACGACGTACTGAAGCTGCGTCTCGGTCAGTTCCGGGTAGATCGGCAAGGCAAGCGTTTCCTGCGCCGCGCGGGCCGACTGCGGGCAGTCCTCTGGCTGGTAACCCAGGTAGGCGAAGCACTGCTGCATGTGCAACGGTACCGGGTAGTAAATTTCCGTGCCGATGCCACATTCCGCGAGATGCGCGCGCAGGCGGTCCCGGTTCGGCGCGCGGATGACGTACTGGTTATAGATGTGCCGATGCCCCGGCAGCGCGACCGGCGTGGTCACGCGATCCGCAATCCCTGCCTTGCGAAATGCGGCGTCGTAATACGCGGCGTTGCATCGCCGGCCCGCATGCCAGTCCTCGAGATGCCGAAACTTGACCAGCAGAACAGCAGCCTGCAGCTCATCGATGCGAAAGTTGCCGCCGATTAATGCGTGGTAGTACTTCGGTTCCATGCCGTGCACGCGCAGCATGCGGAGTTTCGCAGCGAGCGCGTCATCGTTGGTCACGCACATGCCGGCGTCGCCAAAGGCGCCGAGATTCTTGGTCGGGAAGAACGACAGGCAGCCGATGTCACCGATGCCGCCGGCGCGGCGTCCGGGCGGATACTCCGCCCCGATCGCCTGGGCGGCGTCTTCGATGACGGCGAGCCCATGCTCGCGCGCGAGCGTCATCAGCGGTTCCATGTCGGCTATCTGCCCGTACAGGTGCACCGGCATCAGCGCGCGTATGCGGCCACCTGTGGCGCGGTTGCAAAGCCCGCCGGCGCGCCGCTCGCAGTCCCTTTCGAGGAACTGCCGCACCAGCGCAACGCTGATGTTGAAGCTGGCAGGCTCGATATCGACGAAAACCGGCTTTGCGCCGACGCGCGCAATGGTGCCGCCGGTCGCGAAAAACGTGTACGGGCTCGTGACGACCTCATCGCCCGGACCAATGTCGAGCGCCATCAGCGCAATCAGCAAGGCATCGGTACCAGACGAAAGCCCGATACCGTGCCTGGCGCCCGAATAAGCGGCGAGTTTTTCTTCCAGCTCACGAACGGCAGGTCCCAGGATGAACATCTGCGAGGCGGCGACCTTCAGCATCGCCTCGTCCAGCTCCGCCTTCAGCGCCTGGTACTGCGGCTTGAGGTCGAGCAGCGGAACTGAGATCGCGCGGGGTTTCATCGTCGTAGCGCTGTGCATTTCGGTCGACGCCGACCGCTACTTGAGAGTCGGAAAGAACTTGACGCCTTCGATACCCTCAAAATCCGCATCCTGAGTCCAGAATGTCGCGTCAAATTTCCTCGCGGTCGCCAGCATGATGCTGTCGGCCAAAGGCAGGTCGTGATCAACTGAAACGCGCGCCGCGGTCAGTGCAATGGACCGGTCGAGATCAACGACGCGCCCCTGCACCATGACGGCTAC
This sequence comes from Steroidobacteraceae bacterium, assembly GCA_031431175.1. Classification (GTDB taxonomy): domain Bacteria; phylum Pseudomonadota; class Gammaproteobacteria; order Steroidobacterales; family Steroidobacteraceae; genus SCUD01. The sequence goes on from JANPCY010000290.1 coordinate 2,296, forward strand.
CGCCTGGAGTGCATCGTGGTCCCCGCGCTGCTGAAGAATTCTCTTGAAAACCTCATAAATACCCAAGGTTGGCACGAGCAAATTCTCGGTCGCGACGATTGGCGGTTTGAAGCGTCCTGCGTTGCGTCCCTCCGCGAAGTATTCGAGCCATGCGGATGAATCGACGACGTTCACACGCGGTCCCGATCTCTCGGCACAGTCGTGTCGATGCCGCGCAGGAAACCACGCGCCTCCTTCGGTGACCTCGCCCGCACGAATTCGATGCGATCACCGTATTGGATTGCCTGAAGTCGTGCACCCGGCTTGATGCCGAGCGCCTCACGAATTGCCTTGGGTATTACCACCTGGTATTTCGGCGAC
>JANPCY010000291.1:0-2318 GCA_031431175.1 Steroidobacteraceae bacterium
GCGCGAGACATCCATTGCCCACCCACTTCATGGCGCATCTCCTGCTACCCGGAACGGCACCACCGCATCACCGCCTGCGGCACTGTCTCCATCGCCGTCGATGGGACGACCCTCGAGGTCGGCCACGGCGACCGGGCCGGAGCCGCGGAACCTGAGCTCGTAATGATCAGCCGGGAGCTTCGTCTTGCTGCGTATCCAGACCGCCGTGCCGCCCGCGGTGATCATCTGCACACGAACAGTTACCGGCAGTTCATTGCCGTCCTCGAAGCGGCCATCACCGCCGGACGCCGTCAGGCTGAGGTTCGCATCGAGCAGCAGGTTGGCGTCCAGAGCGCGGCTGAACACCGCGATCATCGGCGCAACCGGATCCGTCACCACTTCACCCGGCGCGGGCGCGCTCGAAATCAGGCGGGCGGGAGTTACCGACGCCAGCAATGTCGACGGCGGGGGCTGCGCGCCTGCGACGATCCATTGACGGATCAGGTCAATCTGCTCCGTAGTGAGGGACGGACCACCGAGTGGCATCAACTCCCCGACGGCCGCGCGTCCCTCAATTTTCTGCACCAGGTAACTGTTGCCGGCGTCGCCCGGCGCCACGCGCCGCAATGCGGGCACCTCGGCGCTCGAGACGTCCACGAGCATGGCGTAGCTGTTGCCCTGGTCCAGCCGCAGGCCCTGCGGTGCCTGGGCCCCGGCATGGCAGACCGTACAGACAGGCGTGAAGATCGTGTTTTGGATGAGCGTGAAGTCATCGTCTCCGGGCGGCGGCCCCTCACCAATGGGCCGGCCGTTTCCGTCCAAGCCTTCGCCATTGCCGGCGCAGGCGCTAATCAATAATGAGAGTACGAGTGGTCCTACCGGGCTTGGTCGCAAGCGGATACTCGATGGCATCTGAACCCCCGCCCGCATGCAGGCGACCTCCAAGCTCACTCAGGGCGCGGCGCCAGCGATAATCCATTGCCGGATCAGACTGATCTGGGCAGCGCTGAGTGGTAGCTGATTGAGCGGCATACGACCGCCCACCGCAGCAGTACCCTCGATCTTGTGGACGAGGTAGCTGTTGTCGGGATCCGAGGGCTTGACCCGCTTGAGACTCGGCACCTCGCTGCTGGTCACATTCACCAGGTTGGCGTAGCTGTTTGTGGCATCGAGCTTGAGTCCCTGCGGCGCGCTGGCGCCGAAGTGGCATTCCACGCAATTCGCGGTGAAGATCGGTTGTATCTGCGTTGTATAAACCACGGGCGGAGCCACCGGATTCTGCACTACGAAATCGGCGTTGGTGACCGCCAGGCCCGCGGCCAGCGTGCCAAATTGCACCGCCGCCGTTGCCCCGGTGCCATCGGCGTCATACCGCAAGACGCCGGTGGCCGGGTCATAGAGGATGCGATCACTCAGATCGCCAGCGGCCGGCGCGGCGCGGAAAGCTGAGGTTTGCAGCGTGCCGGCGGTGGTCAGTGTCGGGAAAACCGCACCCTCCAGTCGCATCAGGTCGTCGGGCGGATTGAAATCCGTGATCCGATCCACGTTGGTAGATCCATTCAGCGGCGTATCGAACTGGAAAGAGTCCTGGCCGAGCCCCCCCACCAGGGTGTCGTTGCCATCGCCGCCCACTAACTGGTCGCTGCCGTCCACACCCTTCAGGGTGTCGAGCCCCGCCTTGCCGGTCAGCACATTGCTCGCCGCATTGCCGGTGATTAAATTGTTCAGGTCGTTGCCAGTGCCGTTGATGGCGGCAATGCCCGTCAGAAAGAGCCTCTCGACGTTAAGTCTCAGGGTGTGGGTCACCGACGATCGCACGGTGTCGGTCCCCTGATCCGTGGCCTCAGACACCACGTCGCCGCTGGCGTTGACGTAATACTGGTCGTCGCCAGCTTTGCCGGCCATTGTATCGCTCCCGCCACCGCCATTCAGGATGTTGTTGGCGGCGTTACCCGTCAACCGGTTGTTCAAGCTATTGCCCGTACCGTTGATCGCGACAGTTCCCGTCATGACCAGGTTTTCGACATAGATCGGCAGCGTGTACGTTACGTTAGGTTTTATGGTGTCAGTGCCCTCCCCCGCGCCCTCGATCACCACGTCGTCAGCCTGGTTGACAAAGTATGTGTCGTCGCCACCGAGGCCCATCATCGTGTCCGCGCCGCCTTTCCCGTCCAGGATGTCCGCGTCCGGAGTGCCTTCCAGGAAGTCGGCTGCCGATGTCCCGACGATGAGAGCTGCCAGCACCGACGCCGGTACCAATGCACCGACGACCACCATGATCGCCACTGACCGTGGCCGTTTACATAAGACCTGCACGAAGCGTACCCCTCAGACTCAAC
>JANPCY010000292.1:0-3828 GCA_031431175.1 Steroidobacteraceae bacterium
CCAGGCAACAGCCAGTGGCAGCTGAGCTTCGGCCTTGCCTACGACGGCTTCGGCAATATCGCGAGCCGCTCAGTCACCGGCATCGGCATGAGCGCCCGCACGATGAGTCTTAACTGGGGTAGTCGTGGGCAACTGCCCATCAGCATGACTGACCCGCTTTCCCAGACGAGCACATTGACCTGGGACCATGGACTCGGCCTGCCAACGGCGATGACCGACCCTAACGCATTGACGGTGACCTGGGCCTACGATGCCTTTGGGCGCCCAACGCAAGAGACGCGGCCAGACCAGACCACCACTCAATGGACGCGCACTGCCTGCGTCAACGGTTGCGATTCGCGCACGCGATATCAACTGACGCAGCAGGAAAAGGACGACGTTGGCGTCACGCAAGGCGCGGCGATCATCGATGTCGACCTGCTCGGCCGCGCCTTTCGCTCCTCCATACGCCAGCCAGGCGGCGGCATGACCGTCATCGCAGCAGACGCCGATGCGCGTGGCAGGGTGATTCGCCAATATCTTCCGTTCTGGGCCGGTGCGACACCCGGCGGCTACTGGCAGTTCGATTACGACTCGCTCGACCGGCTCGCAGCCGCGTCGCTGCGCGCGCCGGACGGCAGTGCAGATCGTTCAGCCGGCTGGCGCTATGACGGGCATGTCGTGACCCAGACCGATCCACTGGGGCGTGTCACGAGCGAGACACGCAACGCCTGGGGAAACCTCCTGCAGGTCGGCGACGCCGCAGGCGGCAGCACTCATTATGAATTCGACGCCTTCGGACGACTGCTGCAGGTTCGCGATGCGCTGAACAACAGCCTCGGCACGATCGATTACAACGCGCGCGGCATGAAGCTCGCGCAGACCGACATGGATCTGGGCGCATGGACCTACACGCGAGACGCCCTTGGCGAGACCGTCTCGCTGCGCGATGCGAAGTCGCAGGTCTCGAGTTTCACCTACGACAAGCTCGGCCGGCCGACCGGTCGCAGCGCGCCTGAGGGCGCGAGCAACTGGACCTGGGGCGTGTCAGCGTTGAAACACAACATCGGCCGGATCGCCGCCATCACGGGGCCCGGATACTCGGAGAGCCTGGCCTATGACTCCTATGGTCGACCTGCAACGCGCACCATCGCCTCCGATGCGATCTATCGCTACGACTACGCATACAACGGCCAGGGACTGCTGAATGCACTGACTTATCCCGGTACGGGCACGGGCAGCCGCTTCAAGCTCGGTTACGAATACGAATCCGGCCAACTCGTGCGGATCAAGGATGCCAACGCGCCCGCCACTTCATTCTGGCGGCTCAGCGCGCAGGACGCGGCAGGCAACGTCATCGACGAGACACTGGGTGCAGCGATCCGCGTCATCACCGGCTTTCATCCGGTCAGCGGCACGATGGACTACCGCCAGACAGGAGTCGGCAGCAGCACCATCCAGGATCTTGCCTATGACTGGGACGCGCATGACAACCTGATCCGGCGCGCGGACCTGAAGCAGGGCTTGACCGAGGAATTTCGCTACGACCCACTCGACCGGCTTGACGACTCACGGCGGAATGGCGCGATCAACCTGGACTTGAGCTACGACCAGATTGGAAACATCCGGTGGAAATCAGATGTCTGCCCGACCACCGCTCCCTGCTTTGGCTATCACGCAAGCAAGAAGCACGCCGTCGTTTCCGCCGGCGGGCAGACCTACGGCTACGACGCGAACGGCAACATGACGAACCGCAGTGGCGCATCCATCAGCTGGACCAGCGACAATCTGCCAAACACCATCACGCAGGCGAACGGCAACAGCAGCCAGTTCTGGCACGGTCCCGCGGGAAATCGCTGGAAGCAGCTGGCAAGCCACGCCGGCACAGTCGAAACGACGATCTACGCCGGCGAGTTGATGGAAAAGGTGACGCGCGCGGGCGTAACGACCTGGCGGTTTTACGTTCTTGCTCCCACCGGCACGGCTGCGCTGCACCTGCGTTACAACGACGGAACGCCAGCGGCAACACGCTACCTGACACACGATCACCAGGGCAGCACCGACAAGCTGCTCGACGCGAGCGGCAACATTCTGCTGGCGGAAAGTTTTGGCGCCTTCGGTGCCCGCCGCGGCACGAACTGGAGCGGTGCGCCAGGCACCCCGGGCCTCGCCACGATCACTGCGAATACGCGTGACGGTTACACCGGGCACGAGCACCTCGACAATCTGGATCTGATCCACATGAACGGCCGGGTCTACGACCCGCGCATCGGCCGCTTCATCAGCGCAGATCCGTATGTGCCGGAACCGTTCTCCGGGCAGAGCCTCAATCGCTACGCCTATGTGTTCAACAATCCGCTGAGCTTCATCGATCCCAGCGGCTTTGATCCGGAAACACCCTGCATGGAGGCGCCTAACGGCCGCTGCGCGCGGGTCACGGTGATCGGAGCGCGCTGGGCCAACTACTTTCGCTACTTCGGTGGCCACAGCGGCCAGGTGGAATCCGCCTCGCAGCGTGACCCCTGCGGCCAGGACAGCAACGCGCTTACCTGCGCAATGCAGCACGGCCAGATGAATTCCCCCGCGAGCATCGTGCTGACTGCCGGCACGCAGGTGGATTCGACCCTGTCGCATGGCACAGCAACCGACTTCCTGCAGGGAGCCGCTGCGCGAATCGGAAATCTCGCTTTCAACTCGGCGCCAGTGACCTGGCTGTTCGACTCGAACCAGGAATTCGAGTGGTTCCCGGTGCCGGATTCTACGGCCGGGCGCAACGGAGCTACACTCGGCAACCTTGGATATCTTGCTGGTGGTGCCGCTGGCATTATCCGCGGCGGCGGCGAGATCGCTGCGACCGCTCCGAGCAGGATCGCAAGGATATTTCAAGGCACCAAGAATTATCCAGGCGTCGATCGCTTCCGGGACATCATGTTGAAGAAAGGCACGATTATTTTCGGCGGCTATCCGGGCCAGAGCGCTTTCTACACCACCGCAAGTGCGCTGCGGCGGTCCGGGGAAAGTGCCGCCAACTTGTTTGGCGGGTTGCAGGTCCGATTTCATCCGGATTACGGCTTTCGCTCACGTGTTGCTGCATATGAGGTCATGGAGGACACTCCTGCTGCAATCGGCCTCGCAATCGCCAACCTGGACTACGGCGCCGGTTGGTTGCCACAAATCGTCGTGCCGTCTTTCGCAAGCACCCTCCGTCGCCTGACCGACTTTCCACTTGGACCGTGAAATGAAAATCCTGGTCGATGACGGATCTGTCGTGTTCTCCGAAGGCACTATTGGAAGACATATGGGCAGACATGCGTTCCTGCGAAGCCGGATCGGCGAATCTTCGAAAGAGGTTGTTGTCAACGCACCCTGGATCACGTACAACTTCAGTCCGGAGACTGGGATCGCATGCAATGCAATCTTCAGGAACGAGCGCCTGTTCCGGCTATCCATAATGATCCGCCTGCCATCCGATGACATAAGTAAATGGTCGGATGCGGACGAGCATAAGCGCCAGGTTCTGCATGACGAGTGGTTGCAGGCGGAACTCGGTAAACCACCGTATTGCTATGTCTGGGGGCAAATTGAATCCGGTCTCGATCGACGCGACGGTTTCAGCGACATTGTCGTGGCTTATGCGGAATGAATTGCAGATGAAGCCCGCCGGTCACGAGACCAACTTCGTTGGCGCCTGGAAGTTCAGGCGGGAATCTATCGCCGCTGACCCCACTTGCGAGAGGATCGAAATGCATGGGGGCGGCCCGCCGCGCCTGACCTGCCTGACCACCGATGCGGCGCGCAGCAAGTACGGCGCTGTCGTCGACAGCTGACGAATCCTTTCGCTACAGGACG
>JANPCY010000293.1:0-3070 GCA_031431175.1 Steroidobacteraceae bacterium
CTGGAGGGCGGCGCGGGCACCTGGCTCGACTGGGGCGGCCCGCCGTGAGCCCTCCGGAAACCTTTGGCAACGACGCATACCATGCTCGCGCCAATTGAAATAAGAAGGGGGGTCGAAGACCCCCCTTTCAGTTTCCACAGCCGATTGCCGTCGTCGTTCAGGCAATCTGTCAGGGAGCAGGAGTCGGCACAGTGAAGTCGACAGTCGAGATGAGGTTGTTTTGCACTGTCACGGGAACCCCTTCTGGCGGCACGAATGCCAGTGACTCGTCGTCGTCCGAGTCATCGTCGCAGGTGAAGGCCGCGGTGTAGCTGCCGGCCGGGATAAACGCTGCGCGATACGTCCCGCTGGTCGACCCATCGGGAATGCTGACGCTCACCACGGCGAACGGATCGACATCAGGCGATGCCGCCGTCGTCTCTTCCATGTCGTCGGGCGTGACGGTGCCTTCATAGACGTAAACGTTGGGCTTGCAGTCGAGCGGTACTGCCCCTGCCTCGAAACTCACGGTGCCGTCGAAGGCGCCAACATTCGCGTCGTTGACTAGCCTGAGGGTGGGGCGCAACACATAGCCTGTCGTGCAGGCGCCGCTCGCCTGGCCAGGGGGCGCGTGTATCGACTGGTGCAGATCGAAGTCGACAGTCAGTGCGAGACTGCCCGCGGCCGGAACGTCGATCGGCCGATGCATCTTGAGTCCCGATTCCGCGCCACTCGGCACGTTCAGTTCGCACTCCTGCCCGTCGATCACGATGTAAGAGTCGCGCACGTTGGGCTGGGCGTCGATCATCAAGCGCAGCCACTGGTACCGGCCCGCGTTCATCGGCGTGTCTTGAAGCAGGATCGCGGTCCTGCCGTCCTGGTACTGCAGCAGGTCGATGGAGCGCGGCACAAAATTCTCAACGACTTCCGGCGCCGAGCCCTCCGGCTTGAAGGCCATGCCACTGACAGACACAACGACCTGGTCGGCGCTGTCGACTGGCGCGTCCGTCAGACTCACCTGAACGCTGCCCATACCGGTCGAGCTGCCACCGCCGCCGCAGGCGCTTGCCAGGACGGTCACGGCTAACGATGCCAGGACTGTTCTTCCCATCGTTGCCTTGGACATAATGCCGCTTCCTTTCGTGAAATCTGCCGCGTACCGATCAACTTAGGACCGGACAAGGACCGCGGCGTTGACAGAGCGCACAAATAAGCACAACTCCTTGCCTCGTGGGCCACCGGGCCGGATGCAGCACGATGGCCGACGCGTCTGCACGCTGACACATTATATTGTGGCTGGCCATTCCGTTCGACACTCAAGCGCAGCCAGCGGCTGCGAATTGCCATAGCGTCCTGCGAAGGAATTCCTCAGCCCCTGCGTCCAAATATAGGGAATCGACAAGGAACAATCGTTGTCGGTTCATTAGCCAACTGGCAAAGGCAAGGGAAATTCACGATGAGAACTTATGTAAAAACGGCATGGCTGGCGCTGTTGCTGTCGGTCGCGGCCGTGCCCATTGAAAGCAACGCGGCTGACGCTTGCAGCAACACCACGACGGCGGCATTCTCGGCCTGCAAATTCGAGGCGCAGGACGATTTCTGGATCGGCACCGGCAAGTGCTATAACGAATCCGAGTCCAATGAACGCGCTGACTGCCTCGCGGACGCACAGGAATCATTGGAGGAGAGCAGGCGGGAATGCCGTGATCAGCGCGATGCACGTGATGAGCTCTGCGGCGATCTCGGGCAGGCGCCCTACGATCCGCGCTTCGAGTCCAGGGACTTCGTCAATCCGGCCGATATTGGCGGCAGCGTTGCGCCGAACCCCTGGCTGCCACTGATCCGTGGCCGGACATTGATGTACCGATCTTCTGACGAGACTGTCCGGGTCACCGTCACCAATCAGGTCAAGATCATCGATGACGTTCCCTGCGTGGTGGTTCGGGACGTGGTGGAGGTGGACGGCGAGTTGCTGGAGGACACGATCGATTGGTTGGCCCAGGACGTTTACGGCAATGTCTGGTACTGCGGCGAAGCCACCGCTGAATACGAAGACGGCTTCCCGGTCAACACGGGTGGATCGTTCCAGGCCGACGTCGACGGCGCCAGGCCGGGCCTGCTGATGAAAGCGGCTCCCGCCGTCGGGGATGTTTACCGCCAGGAGTTCGACCTTGGTAATGCCGAGGACGCCGCCGAAGTGGTCAATCTGCATGGATTCGCCATCACGCCGGCCGCGTCCTGCAGAGGTGACTGCCTTGTCACCAGGGAGTTCACGCCGCTGAGCCCGGGCGATGAAGAAAACAAGTACTACAAGCCGGGCATTGGCATGATTCTGACGGTCAATCTCGAAACCGGCGAGCGCTCGAAGCTGGTGAGGATCGTCGATAAACCCTGATCCCTGCTGATCGTGGACAGGCCCGGGGCTTTTCCGCACCGGACCTGTGGCGGGGTCGGTGGCATACAAGCCTGCCGAAGCTTGGCGTGTGGCACCTGGTTTTGAGGTCGTGTTATAAATGAATCGCTACGACGCCATTTCGTGGCGGATCGGGCTCCACAAACGAAAATTAGGAGAACCAAGCATGCGCCGATTCACCCTTAGGCTTGCACCGTTCATCACACCACTCATTGCGGGGCTCGTGATAGTCGGGGCAAGTCCGGCGGCCTTTGGCCAGGGGGTCGCCCCGGCCGCTGCGCCGATTTCAGTGGCCGAGCTTGCCCCCGGCGTGACCGCCGAGGTCCTTGCCGCTGCCCCGTCCGCCGTCTCGCCGGGCCAGACCGTATACGTTGCCCGTTTCGTTTTCCAGCCAGGCGCCGCAATTTTTCCCCATAACCACCCGGGGACGACGGTGCTGGGTGTTGTCTCCGGATCCTTTGGATGGACGCTCAAGGCAGGCATAGCACATGTCATTCGCGGCGCAGGCGCAGGTGCTACTGGCCCGGTCGAAGACCTGACCGAGCCGGGCGCCGACGTAGTCCTGAAAGCGGGAGACGCTATTTTCTATGAGACCGACGTGGTGCACACCGCACGTGGTGCTGGCGACACCGAGTCCGTGATCCTCGGCTCTCTGGTACTCAAGGCGGGCGCCCCCCT
>JANPCY010000294.1:0-2859 GCA_031431175.1 Steroidobacteraceae bacterium
AGTGCGCTGGTCGCAGTCAGCACCGGCCTGCTCAACCGAATGGATCGCCAGGAAGTCGAAGCCGTCCTCGGCCACGAGATCAGCCACGTCGCGAATGGTGATATGGTCACGCTGACCCTGATCCAGGGTGTCGTGAACACCTTCGTGTTCGTCGCATCGCGCTTGATCGGCAATCTCGTGGACAAGATCGTGTTTCGCAACGAACGTGGTCATGGGCCTGCATTCTGGATCACGACAATAATCGCCGAACTCGTGCTCGCTTTCCTCGCGACCATGATCGTCATGTGGTTCTCGCGGCGACGCGAGTTCCGGGCCGATGCTGGCGGCGCGCGCCTCGCAGGCCGCAGCAACATGATCGGCGCGCTCGAGGCGCTCAAGCGCGGTCATCAGGGTGCGCTGCCGGACCGCTTGGCGGCATTCGGCATCGCCGGCGGCGTGGGCCAGGGTTTAAAAAAACTTTTCATGAGCCATCCGCCGCTGGATGAGCGCATCGCGGCGCTCCGCGCCGCGCCGCCGGCCTGACGTCCGGCGCCGGCGTTGCACCCCGCGGCAATGGCCATCCCCTCCTACTGCCTGCAGGCCATCAAGGATCTGCTCGGACCCCAGGGTTACCTCGAATCCGACCGGGACCGAGCGCCATTTGAAGTCGACGTTCGCGGGATTCATCGCGGGCAGACGCCGCTGGTTGCGCTGCCGCAGTCAACCGACCAGGTGGCCCGGCTGGTGCGCTACTGCGCGGACCAGCAAATCGGCATCGTGCCCCAGGGCGGCAACACAAGTTACTGCGGCGGAGCAACGCCGCGCACCGGCAACAACGAGATCGTCGTGTCGCTGCGCCGGATGAACCATATCCGCTCGGTGGATGCATTGAATGACTCGATGACCGCTGATGCAGGCTGCGTGCTCGAGAACCTGCAGGAAGCAGCAGCGGCGGCGAACCGGTTGCTGCCAATGTCGCTGGGATCAGAGGGCTCCTGCACGCTCGGCGGCGTCGTCTCCACCAATGCCGGCGGCACGGCGGTGCTGCGCTACGGCATGATGCGCGATCTCGTGCTGGGCCTCGAAGTTGTGCTCCCCGACGGTCGAGTGCTCGACCAGTTGCGGGCACTACGCAAGGACAACACCGGCTATGACGTCAAGCAACTGTTCATCGGCGCCGAGGGAACACTCGGCATCGTGACCGCCGCCTGCATCAAGCTGTTCCCCAAACCCGCAGGCATGGCGACCGCTATGGTGGCGCTGGCATCGCCCGCCGCTGCACTTGAACTCTTGTCCGTACTCAAGGGCGGACTCGGTGCGGCCGTCACGACTTTCGAGATCATGCCGCGCATTGCGCTCGAGTTCGTCTGTCGCCACATCGACGGAACCCGCGATCCGTTCGGCGCGCAATTCCCCTGGTACGTGCTGGCGGAAATTTCGCTGCCACAGGTTGACTCCGACCTGGCCGATCGCTTCGAGTCGGCGCTGGCGGATGCGATCGCAACTGGGCGTGCAGCTGACGCCGTGACGGCCACGTCCGAGGCGCAGCGCGAGGCCCTGTGGAGATTACGCGAGACGATCCCCGATGCGCAGCGCCAGGAAGGCGCCGGCCTCAAGCACGATATCTCTGTCGAGCCGCAGCGACTGCCGAAATTCATCGACGAGGGCCGTGCGCTGCTCGCGCGCATCGTGCCGCAAGCGCGACTGGTTGCTTACGGGCATCTGGGCGACGGCAATCTGCACTTCAATCTGAGTCCTGCCGGGGGCACGGACGATTCACTCGTTGCGGCTGCGGATCCGGTGCGGCGCGCGGTACACGATCTGGTCGCGGGATACGGCGGCAGCATCAGCGCCGAGCACGGCATCGGGCAGCTGAAGGTCGCAGAGTTGCAGCGCTATGAGGATCCGGTGGCGCTTGCCCTGATGCATGGCCTCAAGAATGCGATCGATCCGCTCGGCATCATGAATCCCGGCAAGGTGCTGGAAGCGGACGCGTGACGGGCTTGATCCCCGGCTGTCATGTTGCCCACCCCGGCTCGTCGAGGTGCGTAGATGTCAGTGACCGCCTGGCAGTGAGGCGCCCGCGTCACTTCTGCTGGCCCGCGGGACTCGTCCATTCGCTGTGCTGCCGGATCAGGCCTTCCTGGGCGACGCTCGCGACCAGCGCGCCTTCGCGCGAGTAGATCGCGCCGCGCCCGAAGCCGCGCGCACCCGAGGCGCTCGGGCTGTCGGTGACGTAGAGGAGCCACTCATCCACGCGAACGTCGCGGTGAAACCAGATCGCGTGATCGATGCTCGCCATCTGCAATTGCATGAACGATACGGCATGCGGCAGCGTCGCGGTCTCGAGCAGGTGATAATCGGAAACGTAGGTCAGCAGGCAGCGGTGCAGCGGCTGGTCGTCCGGCAGGCGGTCCAGCACGCGGAACCACACCTGATTGGCAGCGGGCGCCTTGACCGGCTTCAGGTAGTTCCGCGGATTCACCGGCCGGAACTCGAAGGGACGCTGACGCTCGAAAAAGGAGCGTACTTTTTCAGGCACGCGATCCAGCAGCTCCGCATTTATCTCGCCGAGATCGCGCAGTCCTTCGGGCGGCGGCGCCTGCGGCATCGGCGTCTGGTGATCCAGGCCGGGTTCCGTGATCTGGAATGACGCCGACATCGTCAGGATCGGCTGGCCGTGCTGGATGGCGACGACGCGCCGGCTGGTGAAGCTGCCGCCGTCGCGGCTGCGATCCACCTCGAACACGATCGGAGCGTTGACGTCGCCGCGGCGCAGGAAATAAGCGTGCAGCGAATGCACCAGGCGGCCATCGACCGTCCGCGATGCCGCGACCAGGGCCTGGCCCAGCACCTGCCCACCGAAAACCTGCAGTGCGC
>JANPCY010000295.1:0-4127 GCA_031431175.1 Steroidobacteraceae bacterium
CGAATGGATCCGCGGCGATTACTTCATCTCGGATCCATTCGACCAGTGCGTCGCCGATCCACGGGAAAGAGCCGAACAACGAGACGATCACCTGCGCGCCCCAGTAGGACATGTTGCCCCAGGGCAGCAGGTAGCCCATGAAGGCTTCCGCCATCAGCGCGAGATAAATCAGCACGCCGAAGATCCACAGCAGTTCGCGCGGCTTGCGGTGCGAGCCATACAGGAACGCGCGGAACATGTGCAGGTAGACGACGATGAAAAAAGCCGATGCCCCGGTCGAATGCAGGTAGCGGATCAGCCAGCCCCATTCGACGTCGCGCATGATGTATTCGATCGAGCCGAAGGCCTCGGTGGCCGACGGCTTGTAGCTCATCGTCAGGTAGATGCCCGTGACGATCTGCAGCGCCAGTACAAACAGCGCGATCGAGCCGAAGTAGTACCAGAAGTTAAAGTTCTTCGGCGCGTAGTACTCCGATACGTGCTCCTTCCAGAGCTTCGTCATCGGAAAGCGCTCGTCGATCCACGCGCCGAGCGCCTCTAAGCGGCCACCCGTCGCTGCATCCGGCCGTTCCAGCGGCATCAGCCGACCCTCGCCTCGTCGAGCCCGATCAGGATGTGCTGATCGTCGACGAATGCGTATGGCGGAATCTCCAGGTTGGTGGGCGCCGGCACGCCGCGGAAGACGCGGCCCGACAGGTCGAATTTCGAGCCGTGGCAGGGGCAGTAGAAACCACCCGGCCAGTCCGCACCGAGATCGGCGTCGCCCGGATCGAAGCGGCTCATCGGGGCGCAGCCGAGGTGCGTGCAAACGCCCAGCACGACGAAATACTCGGGATTCACCGCGCGCGCTGCGTTTTTCGCGTAGTCGGGCTGCTTCGACTGTTCCGATGCCGGGTCAGCAAGCAGATCGTCTATCGCGTCGAGCTTGCCGATCATCTCGGGTGTGCGCCGCAGGACCCAGACCGGCTTGCCGCGCCACTCAATCTTCAGCATCGCGCCCGGTTCGAGCTTGCCGATGTCGATTTCGACCGGCGCACCGAGCGCCTTGGCACGCGCGCTGGGCTTCCAGGACGCCAGGAATGGCGCCGCCGCGAATGCCACGCCGACCGCACCGGTGATGGTCGTTGCCGCCGTCAACAATTGGCGCCGGCCCCGGTCAATTTCTTCGCCCATCGGTTCAGTTTTCGTTCGTTGCAGGATTTGACGCATTATACACGGCGATACATCTTCCAAATGAAGGCTGACGCGCGCATGTCAAGGATTCCGGGCTGGTTGCGCTGGATATCACCGTGGGTCGCATTGGGACTTGCGGTGGCACTCGCGGTTGTGCTGTTGAAGCCGGGCGCGAATGGCAATAGACCGGCCGCGACCGTGTCCGGCACGCCCGCGCAAGCCCCGAAGACGGACGCTGAGAAGGCCATTCCCGCGCCGGCACCTGCCCCGCAACCGCAGTTCGTGAGCTATGCCGACGCAGTGGATCGCTCGGCGCCGGCGGTCGTCAATATCTCCACCGAGCGCCGCGTACTGGTGCCGAATGTCGGCAACCTGCCGCCGGAATTCGGCCGGCTGTTCGGCGACGTCTGGCCGGACTACCGCGAACGCGTGGAACGCAGCCTCGGCTCGGGCGTCATCTACGATGCGCGTGGCCACATCGTGACCAACTTCCACGTCATCGAGAATGCCACGCTGATCAATGTGCAGCTCAAGGACAACCGCGCGGCGCCCGCCACGCTGGTCGGCGTGGATCGCGATACCGACCTCGCGGTCCTCAAGATCGACCTCGCGAAGCTGCCGGTCATTCCGATCGGCCGTTCCGACCGGCTGCGCGTCGGCGAACCGGTGCTCGCGATCGGCAATCCGATCGGTCTCGGCCAGACCGTCACGCAGGGAATCGTCAGCGCGACCGGCCGCGGCCGGCTGGGTGTCTCCACCTACGAGAATTTCATCCAGACCGATGCGCCGATCAATTTCGGCAATTCGGGCGGCGCGCTCATCAATGCAGCGGGCGAACTGGTCGGGCTCAACACGGCAATTGCGGGCCGGATGCTCGGTATCGAGGGAATCGGCTTTGCGATTCCGGTTGACCTGGTGCGCGGGGTCGTGGACGCGATCCTGCATGACGGCAGGGTCGTGCGCGGCTGGATCGGGGTCGTGCCGCGCGACGTGACTGCGGGCGAGGCCGAGCAGTTCGGAATCCCCGACGGTTCGGTGCTCGTCAGGCAGGTCTATGCCGGAAGTCCGGCGAATTCGCAGGGTGTCGTACGCGGCGATGTAATCATCGCGGTCAATGGCACCCAGCTGCATGGCGCGCAGGACCTGATGGCACGCGTTGCAATGCTGAAACCCGGCCAGGGCGTGCGGCTCAGCCTGTGGCGCGGACCGCCATTCGAAGGGCCGTTGCGCGAGCACAAGGTGCGGATCGAAGTCGTCGAGCGGCCCGCGCAGGCGGCCGCCTCGCCCGCCGCCTGAGCGGTCTCAGGTCCGCGCCCCCGGTATGCGCCGGATGCTGGCACCCAGCTGACGCAGCTTTTCCTCGATGCATTCGTAGCCGCGATCGATGTGGTAAATGCGCTGGACGTCGGTCACGCCTTCGGCGACCAGCCCTGCGAGCACGAGGCTCGCCGATGCGCGCAGGTCGGTGGCCATCACCGGCGCGCCTGAAAGCCGCGGCACTCCCTGAATTATCGCCGTGTGGCCCTCGAGCCGCAATTCCGCACCGAGCCGGCGCAATTCGAGCATGTGCATGAAGCGGTTCTCGAAGATTGTCTCGACGATCGTCGCAACACCATCGGCGATCGAATCAAGTGCGGCGAACTGTGCCTGCATGTCGGTCGGGAACGCCGGGTATGGTGCAGTGCGGATGTCCACCGCCGTGGGCCGCCGCCTGTGCATGTCCACGCTGACCCAGTCCGGGCCGGTCTCGACAGTCGCGCCGGCCTCGCGCAACTTCGCGAGCACCGCGTCGAGGTGGTCCGGCCGCGTGCTGCGCACACGCACCTGGCCACCCGTGATCGCACCGGCGACCAGAAATGTGCCAGTCTCGATGCGGTCCGGCAGCACGTCGTACTCGCATCCGCCGAGGCGTTCGCGGCCTTCGATGACGATTGTGTCGGTACCCGCGCCGGAAACCGCTGCGCCCATGGCATTGAGGCAGCCCGCGAGATCGACGACTTCCGGTTCGTGTGCGGCGTTCTCGATCACCGTGCGGCCGTCCGCGAGTGTCGCCGCCATCATCAGGTTTTCGGTGCCGGTGACCGTGACGGTGTCGAGCACGATGCGCGTGCCCTTGAGCCGGCCGGCCTGCGCGTGGATGTAGCCGTTCTCGACGCGGATTTCTGCTCCCATGGCTTCGAGACCGGTGATATGCAGATTGACCGGTCGCGCACCGATCGCGCAGCCGCCGGGCAGCGAAACCCGGGCCTCGCCGTGCCGTGCGAGCAGCGGACCGAGCACCAGGATCGATGCGCGCATGGTCTTGACCAGCTCGTAAGGCGCAACCGGTGTCGTCAGGCGCGCGCCGTCGACTTCAACACGCATGCCCTCAGCAACCGTCACGCCGACACCCATGCGGCCCAGCAGCTCGATCATCGTGGTGATATCGTGCAGGTGCGGAACATTGCCGATCGTCAATGGCGCATCGGCCAGCAGGCCCGCCGCCAGGATCGGCAGCGCCGCGTTCTTGGCGCCCGAGGCGCGCACCTCGCCCGAGAGCCGGATGCCGCCCGAGATCTGGAGTTTATCCATGGCCAGGCGCCTCAGCTCGCCGCACGGCGCGCCCACTCGTCGGGCGCAGGGGTGTCGAGCGACAAGGCGTGAATCTCCCTGCCGACCGCAGCGCCGAGCGCCCGGTATACCATCTGGTGGCGCTGGATCGTCCTGAGCCCCGCGAACTGCTCTGCGACCACCAGCGCCTCGAAATGAACATTGTCTTCCGAGCGCACTTCAACGGTCGCGCCCGGCAGCGCTTCTTCGATCTGAACGCGCACCTGATCCGGTGTCATCACTTCTCTCTCGAAAACGGGCCACCATCTTATCCGAGCGCAATAGGTGCCGGGTCGCAGGTTCGTAATTGACGCTCGAAATCCGGCATCTAGAGACCGGAATAGCGCTGGCGACAACTACGAACC
>JANPCY010000296.1:0-2537 GCA_031431175.1 Steroidobacteraceae bacterium
CGAACACCTACGAACCTGCGACCCGGCACCTGATAGATATGGGTCCGCTGCAAGGGATCAGGGTCCTCGACCTCAGCCGCATTCTTGCCGGTCCGTGGGCGACGCAATGCCTCGCGGATTTTGGCGCGACCGTCTGGAAAATTGAAAAGCCGGGCGCCGGTGACGATACGCGGCACTGGGGGCCGCCCTGGCTCAGGGATTCCGCGGGCCGCGACACCGGCGAGGCGGCGTATTACCTCTCGAGCAATCGAGGCAAGCATTCGCTCGCAATCGATTTCACGAAAGCGGCCGGGCAGAGGTTGATCCGCGGCCTCGCGGAACGCGCCGATGTGCTGATCGAGAACTTCAAGGTCGGCACATTGGCGCGCTACGGGCTCGGTTACGACGATTTGAAGGCCCTGAATCCGCGGCTCATCCATTGCTCGATCTCGGCCTTCGGCCAGGATGGGCCCGATGCGGGCGGCGCCGGCTACGACGCGATGATCCAGGGCATGTCGGGGCTCATGAGCGTCACCGGCGTGCCGGATGGTGAGCCCGGAGCGGGCCCGGTCAAGGTGGGGGTCGCAGTATCCGACCTGTTGAGCGGCATGTATGCGCTTTCGGCCATCCTCGGCGCTCTATATGAGCGTGAGCAATCGGGCCAGGGCCAGGCCATCGACCTGGCGCTTCTAGATACCCAGATTGCGGCGCTTGCAAACCAGAGCCTCAACTATCTGATCTCGGGCGTCCCGCCCGGGCGCCGGGGCACCGCACATCCAAATATCGTGCCTTATCAGGCATTTGCGACCGCGGATGGTCATCTGATGCTCGCGGTCGGCAACGACCGACAGTTTGAGGGCTTCTGCGGCGTCGCGGGTCTGTCAGAACTGGCGGCGGATGAGCGTTACCGGACCAACGCCGGGCGCGTCGCGAACCGGGCGACCCTGGTCCCGGAAATCGACCGGGTCTGCCGGCAGAAAACGACCCGGCAATGGCTGGATGCGCTCGCGCCTGTCGGCGTGCCCTGTGGGCCTATCAATAATTTGGCGGAAGTCTTCGTCGAACCACAGGTCAAGCACCGGAAGATGCGTTTCGATCTGCCCCACCCCGCTGGCGGTCAGGTTCCGCAGGTGCGAAACCCGGTGCTCTACTCCCGCACGAACCTCGAGTACCGCGATCCGCCGCCACTCCTCGGCCAGCACACGCAGTCAGTGCTGCAGCAGCAGCTCGGGCTTAGCGCCTTGGAGTTTGAGACTTTGCGCGCAAGCGGCGTGGTGCAGTAAAAAGATTTGTAAAGGGGACGCAACCCTTTATCTGGAAGAATAAAGGGTTGCGTCCCCTTTAAACCTGCCAGAGCTTGCGCCGACTGCCGCGCAGGAGCTTCACCGCTAGCCGCTCCTTGCGGCGTTCGCGTTCCCGTGGTCGTACATTGGCGTGCGCCGATAATTCCAGCTTTTCCTTGATCAGCAACTCGGCACGGGCCAGCGCCTGGCGCGCGCGCACATCCTGCAGCGTGCCGCTCTTCGGCACGATGGCAAACGCGACCTGGCAGCCCATCGCCTGGGCGAGTCGATCGAGACTCAGCAGCGTGATACGTCGCCGCCCTTCCGCACGTTCCATCTGCTGTACGGTCGCGCGCGAAATACCCGCGCGCGCGGCGAGTTGCGACTGCGAAATGCCGAGCGCATCGCGGATTTCGCGCACCCATCCGGCCTTCGGAATCAGCTGCGGATTCATGCGCGGAAATGCGCGCGCGGCACTTGCGAGTTCGGTACGCTTCACACGCGGGCCGCGCCGTGGAATCGGACGCTTGGAGGGATTTTTGGGGTTCAAGATGGCACCAGCGTCGGATGGTTATACGCATCCTATATCAGTGCAAACGGCTGAAATCAATAGTGGAGGGAAAAAGCGGCGTCGGGCGAATCCAAATAGAGACGCGTAATCGCCGTAACCGTCGTCGTCAGCACTTCGCAATCGGATCCATCGAGATCAGGCGACGGCTCCCGACTGCAAATGCAATCAGCCGGATCTTCAAGCGATTTGTCTGTTGTGGGCCAAGCGCGCGATTCGCGAAACCTGCCGCCCCAATTCGCGCCTCGCCTGCCAAAGATCGTGGTTCGCCTGCATCCTCAACCATGACTCGGCGGATCCTCCAAGCACCGTGCCGAGTCGCACCGCCATTTCAGCACTGATCGCTGCATGGCCATTCAAGATCCGCGATAGCGCCACGCGCGTAACTCCAAGGCGTCTTGCGAAATCCGTAACCGTGGGCCCGGTATCCTTGAACACTCCGTCGCGCAGGACTTCAACTGGATGAGGTGGGTTATGCATCAGCATCGCCAAGTTCCCGCTTGGTGATAGTCGTGATAATCAACGCCAATCGCATGCGGCCCACGGAAAGAAAATGTCAGTCGCCGACCCGGCAGGCCCATCGCGGCTAGCGCGTCACTCGAATCGAGCCGGCCCAGTTGCAAGCTCAACCGAATGGCGTGCCTCGGCTGGATCCCTGCCTTAGTCCCGGATCGAAAGGACTCTTCGAGGCCCTTGTAACGAAAACC
>JANPCY010000297.1:0-4017 GCA_031431175.1 Steroidobacteraceae bacterium
CTATAAGTGCCGGCGGTGCCGGTGCCGGGGGTGCCCGATAACTGCCCGGTGCTGGTGCTGAAGCTGGCCCAGGCAGGCTGGTTCTGGATGCTGAAGCTCAACGGATCGCCATCCGCATCCGCCGCCGTCGGCACGAACAGATATTCCTGCCCGATCGTCACCGCGGCCGAGGGCGTCCCGGCAATACTCGGCGCCTGGTTCGCCGCGCTGACCACAATGCCAAAGGCCGGCAGCGCGGCACTGGCCTTGCCGTCGCTGACACTGATGATGATGCTGCTATAGGTGCCGGCCGTCGCGGGCGTGCCCGATAACTGCCCGGTGCTGCTGCTGAAGCTGGCCCAGGAAGGCTTGTTCTTGACCAAAAAACTGAGCGCATTGCCATCGGGATCGCTGGCAGTCGGGGTAAATGAGTAGTTCTGCCCGACCGTCACGGCTGTGGGTGGCGTACCAGAAATAATCGGCTTTCTATTGGGCGCTGCACCGTAAGCATCAGCAGAGATACCGAGCACGATCAGCAAAGTTACGGCATCGATAAAGCGCACGTGATAGAAGAACGGACGATGCCAGCGGCAATATGCGACAGGCACACATACGGCGCGCGCCAGGAAGCTATTCTTGCTCTTCATCTCGGGCTGGATGATCTATTGCGATCACGCGGAAACGGCTCTGGAGCCTCCAATCGCCGCGTATCTGAGATCACTGAGAAATCACAGGCAGAGTTCCGGCATACAGCCACCGCCCAATCGAAATTTTCTATTCGGCCCCGTTTTAAGTCCGTCTAAAACTGGAACTTTGCGGCCGAAACAGCTTGTAATCGATCCGTGACGGCGCGATCTTGCGCTTTGCGTCATCGATCGACAA
This sequence comes from Steroidobacteraceae bacterium, assembly GCA_031431175.1. Classification (GTDB taxonomy): domain Bacteria; phylum Pseudomonadota; class Gammaproteobacteria; order Steroidobacterales; family Steroidobacteraceae; genus SCUD01. The sequence goes on from JANPCY010000297.1 coordinate 862, forward strand.
GAAGTGATTTTCGTTCAATCACTCGTGGTACAGATTTTCGTTGAGCGATTTGCTGGATCCCATTTCCATCGCCTTCCCGATGTGCCTGGAGCCAACCGCGAAGTCCGCCGGGAATCTTCTATTTTTTCAAGACTTGAGATCGCTTTGATGTCGATCAACGTGAACTTCTCGCGTGCGGCTCCATGTCGCCGCGTGACGCGGCCGGCTGCGCCGACGCGAAATCCATGTGCCTCCCTTCCCGCCTTGCGTGGTTTCGCGCATGATCGGACACTCGCCGCCGAGCCCCCCCCGATGACCGAATCTCCTGACGCCGAAGACTTCCAGGCCGAGATCATCAGGCGCTACGACGCGCCGATGTACCGGGCCATGCTCGAGGTCTATGGCGACCAGATTCATCCGGGGTTCCTGGAAGGCGATGACGACGACCTGCGGGAGGCGGCGCTGCGCGCGACCGCCCGGCTAGCCGAGCTGGCAGGCATCACTGCGGGCGCGGGCGTGCTCGAGACCGCGTGCGGCGTCGGCGGCACGGCGCGATACCTGGCGGCGACGCGTGGCGCGCGGGTGGTTGCCACCAACATCGCGCGTTCCCAGCTCGCCATCGCCGAGGAATGGACCCGGAACGCGGCCGGCGCCGAGCGCATCCGCTTCGAGTTCGCCGATTACCACGCACTGCCCTACGCCGACTCGAGTTTCGACGTCTACTGGTGCCAGGACTCTTTGCTGTTCTCGATGGACAAGGCGCGCGCGCTGGCAGAGGCGGCACGCGTGGTGCGCCCCGGCGGCACCATCGCGATCTCGGACCTCGTCGTCGTCGGCACACCGGCGCCAGATGCCGCTGCCCTCCTCACTGCGATCTCGGCACCCGGCTTCTGGTCCGCCGAAGATTATCGAGAGGGTCTCGCGGCGGCCGGATTTGAAGCGATCCTCGTGGAGGACTGGAGCCGCCACGCGCTGCCTTCGTTCGACCGCCTCGCGGCCGACATCGCGGCCAAGCGAACGCGCCTCGCCGCGATTGCGAACGAGGCAGACGTCGCGGAGACGCTGGAACGCTATGCGCTGTGGTGCAAGGCGACCCGCACCGGTAATCTCGGCTGGGTTGCGCTCACAGGAACCCGGCGGACAAAGCCGTGACAAGTGCGGCCGACTGCGCGACCGCGCGGGCGGCAATCGCAAGCGTGCCCCCACTGAATCGCCTCGACGCGACGACGCTCGACATCGAGCGCCTGGGTGGGCTGACCAACCAGGTATTCCGTGTGCTGGCCGATGGCGAGGCTTTTTGCCTGCGCGTCCCCGGTAAGGGTACCGATGCCTACATCGATCGTAGCGTCGAGGTCGTCAACGCACGCGCCGCAGCCGCCGCTGGCGTCAGCCCCGAGGTGCTCCACTTCGGGGACGACGGCATCATGGTCACGCGGTTCCTCACCGGCTGCGTCACGATGACGCCCGAAACCCTGCGCACGACGCCCGGCGCCCCGGCCCGCGTCGCCCGCACCTTCCGCCAGCTGCATCAGTGCGGCCAGGTGTTCGCGTTTCGCTTCGAACTGTTCGCAATGATCGACGGCTACCTCGCTCATCTCGACAAGCTTGGAGCGGGCTTGCCCGAGGGTTATCACGAGACCGTGGCCAGGGCGCAGGTCGTGCGCGAGGCACTGGCGGCACACCCGCTGCCGCTTGCGCCCTGCCACTGCGATCCCTTGTGCGAGAACGTGCTCGACGACGGCCGGCGCATGTGGCTCGTCGACTGGGAGTACTCAGGGATGAATGACCCGATGTGGGACCTGGGCGATCTCTCGGTCGAGGCCGGGTTCGGTCCCGAGCACGACCGTGCGATGCTCGAGGCCTATTTCGACGGGCCGGCGCGCCCCGCCGATCTCGGGCGCATGGTCATCTATAAGGCAATGTGCGATCTGCTGTGGACGCTTTGGGGCCTGATCCAGCACGCCAACAGGAATCCCGCCGACGATTTCTGGGGCTATGCTGTCAAGCGCTTCGTGCGCTGCCGCGCGCTGATGGCGACGCCCGCCTTCGCCGCCCACGTCACCGCGATCAGGGGCGCAGAATGAGCGGCGACCGCGATGCGCTCTATCGTGCGGCCATACGCCAGGTGGAGGCGCGCAACTGGCGTGAAGCAGACGCACGCTGCCGGGAGCTGAACACCGCCGATCCCGCATTCGCCCCGGGCTGGTTGCTGGCAAGCGTGATCGCCCAGCATCTGGATGAGCGTGAACGGGCGCTGCAACTCGCCGAATGCGCCGTCGCGGCCGCCCCGAACGACCCATCGGCGCTGCTGCGCCGGGCGCAGTGCCTCGATGGACTGCGGCGCCGGCCGGAAGCGCTACGCTCTGCGGAGGAAGCCGAGCGCGCATCCGTAGACAACCCTCGCGCCCTCGCTGCAATAGGCTTGTTCTACAACAAGACTGACGAGCACTTTCGCGCGCTGGCCGTTTACGAACGCGCCTGTCGTCAGGCGCCCGACGACCCAGGCCTGCTGTTCGACCGCGCCGTAGTGCGCAGGTTCGTCGGCCAGCTCGATGGGGCGGAGGCCGATTACGACCGCGTCCTCGAGCTGGACCCCAAGCACTACGTGAGTTACACGAATCGATCCCAGCTGCGCACTCAGACGCCGGATCGCAATCACGTTGGTGTCCTCGAGCAACTGCTCGAGCGTGGCGGCGCCGATGCGAATGGCGAAGTGCGGCTGCGCTACGCGCTCGCGAAGGAATACGCGGACCTCGGGCGGCACGCCGAGTCGTGGACGCAACTCGAGTGCGGCGCGCGGCTCCGCCGCCGGCATCTGAAGTACGACCTTACTACCGACCTCAATACTGTGGACTGGCTTATCGAGGCCTATCCCGCCGGCCCCGAACAGCTGACTGCTGAGGCGGCGGCAGATGCGCCGATCTTCATCGTCGGTCTTCCGCGCGCCGGATCGACGCTCGTCGAGCGCATCCTGTCGAGCCATTCGCAGGTCCATGCGGCAGGCGAATTGCGTCATTTCACCCTTGCGATCGCCACCGCTGCGTGCGCAAAAAGCGGCCTCCACGATCCGCCGTTGCGGCAGATCATCGCACCCTCGGCGCAGTTCGACTTCGCGGCACTCGGCCGGGATTACCTGGCGCGCTGCCGGCCGGCAGCCGGCGAAGCACCGCGGTTACT
>JANPCY010000298.1:0-8524 GCA_031431175.1 Steroidobacteraceae bacterium
CGTGAGTTGATAGTGAGACAGGTGCGCGGGTCCGAGCGCGATGGCTGCGGAGAGATCCGAGAGCGCCCCGGCGGTCGTCTGCTCCGGCAGCGCATACATGAGATCGAGATTGAAGTTCGTTATGCTGGCCGCGCGCAGTTCGGAAACTGCGATGCCGATTTCCTCAGGCCCATGGATGCGACCCAGGACCTTGAGCCGCGCCGCATCGAAGGACTGCGCGCCCAGCGATACGCGATTCACGCCGGCCGCGGCGTAGCCATCGAAGCGGCCGTGCTCGACGGTCCCCGGGTTCGCCTCCATCGTGATCTCGACGTTTGCAGCGAACGGCAGGCGCGCCGCGAGACCTGTCAGCAAGCCAGCAATTGCATCCGTGCCAAACAGGGACGGTGTGCCGCCGCCCAGGAACACGCTCGTGACGGTCCGCCCTGCCGCGAGGTCCAAGTCAGCATCGAGATCGGCCAGCAGGGCCATGACATAGGTCATTTCGGGAATTCGCTCGGGCGCCGCATGTGAATTGAAATCACAGTACGGGCACTTGCGGACACACCAGGGCAGGTGGACGTAAATGGCGATCGCCGTGCTCATGCGCACATTCTAGGGGATGCTACGAAGGTATCCTTGATTCCCGCGGGGCCGCGTGACAGGCTCCAAAAGTTGCCGCGGCAGGCGGGCAGGCAGTTGAGCGGAGCCGGATGAGCAAGGGCAAGTACCAACTGACGAATCTGACGACCGGCAAGGCCAGCGAACTCGAAGCGCTGTCCGGTACGGTCGGCCCAGAAGTCATCAGCATCGCGACCCTGCTGCGCGACCACAGCGCATTCACCTTCGATCCGGGATTCCTGGGGACTGCCTCGACCGAGAGCAAGATCACTTTCATCGACGGCGACAAGGGCACGTTGCTCTATCGCGGCTACCCGATCGAGCAGCTCGCGGCGCACAGCAATTTCCTCGAGGTTTCCTACCTGCTGCTGAAGGGCGACCTGCCGAATGCAGCGGAGCTCGATTCATTCACGCGCTCGATTACGCGGCACACGATGCTGAATGAGTCGCTGTTGCGGCTGTACGGGGGCTTTCACCACGATGCGCACCCGATGGCGATGGTCGCGGCAATTGTCGCTTCGCTTGCGGCGTTCTATCACGACACAACGAACATCAATGACGACCGGCATCGCGAGATCTTCTCGCACCGGATGATCGCCAAGATCCCGACCATCGCGGCTGCCGCTTACAAGCACGCTCTCGGCCAACCCTTCGTTTATCCGCGCAACGACCTAGATTACTGCAGCAACATGCTGCACATGTTCTTTGCCGTGCCCTGCGAGCGCTACCCGGTGGACCCGCTGCACGCCAAGGCGCTCGACTTGCTGTTCATCCTGCACGCCGACCATGAGCAGAATGCCAGTACCTCGACGGTGCGGCTCGCCGGCAGCACTGGCTGTAATCCCTACGCCGCGATCTCGGCCGGTGTCTCGGCGCTCTGGGGTCCGGCGCACGGCGGCGCGAATGAGGCCGTGCTCGACATGCTCGAGAAGATTGGTGATGTGGGCGGGGTGCCGGATTTCCTCGCGCGCGTCAAGGACAAGGCCGACGGAGTGCGGCTGATGGGATTCGGCCACCGCGTCTACAAAAACTTCGATCCACGCGCGACGATCATCCGGGCGATGTGCCACCAGGTGCTCGCGAAGCTCGGCCAGGCCAACAACCCGCTGTTCGAACTTGCATTGCGGCTCGAGGAGATCGCGCTGAAGGACGAGTATTTTATCAGCCGCAAGCTTTATCCGAATGTGGATTTCTACTCCGGAATCATCTACCGGGCACTCGGCATCCCGCGCTCGATGTACACGGTGATGTTCGCGATTGCGCGTTCAGCCGGCTGGGTCGCGCACTGGCAGGAGATGATCGCCGACCCTGAGATGAAGATCGCGCGGCCGCGCCAGCTCTACACAGGCCCGACGCAGCGCGACTACCTGCCGGTCAAGAAACGCTAGGGCTGTCCGGCCAGCAATCCCTCGACTTCGTGCAGCGTCGCCCGGCGCATCGGCCGGCCGTCGACCGGACCGAGCGGCGCCTGGCGGATCCCGTCCAGCGGAAAGATGGTTGCGTCCACTTTGTGCGGGCCAGCCGTGAATCGCACGGCAGGACAGGCCTCGAACTCGTCGCGCTGGACCTTGATGCGCCGCTCGGCGAATTCATGCGGAATGCCGCGATCAAGAAGTTGCATTGCGACCAGCTCCGGCGTATCGGCGAAAAGATGCAGCGTGATGTCGTTGTGCGCGGTGGCGGTGCCTGACAGCAGCGGACCGACCAGGCGCGGTTCGAAATCCGCGAGCAGGCGCATGGCCGCAAGTGCGGCGCGACGCATCTCCAGCAGCTCGCTGGCGTGCGCTTCCGGCACGAACAATCGCTGGTGCTCGGCGAGCGCCTCCTCGATCTCCGTGTTCCTGGGCAGCACCGCGTGGTCGGTCACGCCGAGGCGCGCGGCCGCCTTGCGCTTGGCGAGCCCATAGTCTGGCAGGCCATGCTCAATCATCAGACGCGCCGCCTCGCGCGCGAGCGCCAGACGTAGCATTTCGGCGCGCGCAGATCGTCGCGGCATCAGAAGATCGGCTCCTCGTATTTCTTCGGCGCCTGCACACCGGGCTGCGTGCCGCCCGTTCCGCCGTCGAAACCGGCCGGCAGGTGCTCGGCCAGGAAGTACTCGAATATCGCTGTCGGATCATTGCCGCCGGCGAGTTCACCGGTTTCCGGCGAAATGCGCGCAGTGACGACACCGTCCGGCATCGGCAGGCCGTGATTGGGGCGGCCGGCGAGCGCATCACGCATGAAATAGATCCACATGGGCAGGGCCGTGTGCGAGCCCTCCTCGTTGGTGCCGAGCGGCCGCTCCTGGTCAAAGCCGACCCACGCGGTTGCGACCAGGTCGGCATTGAATCCGGAGAACCAGGCGTCGCGGCCGTCATTGGTCGTGCCGGTCTTGCCGGCGATATCGCCACGCCCGAGCGCGCGGGCGCGCTGGCCAGTGCCGCTTCTGATCACTTCCCGCATGAGGTCGGTGATGATCCAGGCGTTCGCTTCCGAGATCGCGCGGGGCGCAAGCTGGTCCTCCGCAATTGTCACCGTCGCGCCGCCGCCCGCGAAGTTGGGCACGGCACAGTCGGCACAGGCCTGCTTAGGCACGGCCTCCTTGATGATGCTGCCGTCGGCCGCGTAGACGCGCTCGACAAGATACGACGATACGCGCGAGCCGCCATTCGCGAATACGGCAAAACCTGTCGCCATCTCGAGCGGCGTCAACTGGGCGGTGCCGAGCGCGGCGGTCAGGTCAGCGGGAATATGGTCTCCAGGCAGGCCGAAGCGCTGGACGTAGTCGCGCGTATAGGCGATGCCGAGCTGGCGCATCAGCCGGATCGTGACCAGATTGCGCGAGCGGGCCAGCGCGTCGCGCAGCCGGGTCGGGCCGTAAAAGCGGCGCGAATCATTGACTGGCCGCCAGTCTTCCTCTTTCTCCGTGCCGTCTTCGCTGGCGGGGGTCTCGTAGACGACCGGCGCGTCCAGCATGATCGATGCAGGCGTGAACCCCGCCTCGAGCGCCGCGGAATAAATGAAGGGCTTGAATGCCGAGCCCGGCTGCCTGCGCGCCTGGGTCACACGGTTGAATTTGGAGGCCTGAAAATCGAAGCCGCCCGACATTGCGACCACAGCGCCGTCATGCGGATCCACCGAAACGAATGCGCCCTGGACATCCGGCAGTTGCGCGAGCAGGGCAGCATCGCCGCCTGAGGGCAGCACATAGACCACGTCGCCGGTCGCCACGACTTCGCGGGGGCTTTTCGGTGCGTCGCTCGACGTCCCGGCGCTCTGCACCGCCCTGGCCCAGCGCATGCCCTCCATCGGCAGGCGATAACGCTTGCGATCGCGCGCGACGACGGTGGCGTCTTCGCGCCCGACTGCGACGACCACGGCCGGTTGCAGGCCGCCGACGACCGGATAACGCTCGAGTTCGGCCGCGAGCGCCGCATCTTCCGTTGTGACCGGGAGGCTGAGGCGCGCGATACGGCCGCGATAGCCGTGGCGGCGGTCGTACTCGAGCACGGCACTGCGCAACGCAACGTCGGCGGCGCGTTGCAAGCGACTGTCGATGGTCGTGACCACCTTGTAGCCATTGGTATAAAGACCCTCACCGTAAGTCTCGTAAAGTGCGAGACGCACGAGTTCGGAGACGTAAGGAGCGTCCACTTCGACATGTGGCCCGTGCAGGTCGCGCGAAATCGGCCTGGCGAGCGCGGCCTCGTAGGCCTTCTCGTCGAGATAGTCGAGTTCGTGCATGCGGCGCAACACGTAGGCGCGGCGGTCGGTCGCGCCCGGCAAGCTTGCCGACGGATTGAGCCTGGAAGGCGCCTTCAGGATTCCGGCGAGCAGTGCCGCTTCGCTGGCGTCGACTGCGGCCAGCGACTTGCCGAAATAGGTCTCGGCGCCGGCGGCGAAACCGTAGGAACGCTGTCCGAGGAACTGGGTGTTCACGAACAGCGTGAAGATCTCGTTCTTGGTGAGCTCGTTTTCGAGCTGCAGGGACAGGAAGATCTCGCGCAGCTTGCGGCGCAGCTGCTTCTCGTTTGTTATCAAAGTCGTGCGTACCAGCTGCTGGGTCAGAGTGCTGCCACCCTGCGAGGCTTCCATCGTGAATGCGGCGACCAGGACCGCGCGCACCACGCCCTGCCAGTCGACACCCGGGTGCTGGAAGAAGCGGTCGTCCTCGGCGGCCAGCACCGCCTGCACGACCACCGGAGGAATCTCCTCCCAGGTGACCGGGACGCGGCGTTGCTCGCCGATCTGGCCCAGCAGGCGCCCGTCGCGGCTATAGACACGCAACGGTATCTGGAGGCGCACGTCGCGCAGCTGAGCTACGTCTGGCAGGGTCGGCTTCAGGTAGTAAAATGTCGAAAGAAAAGCCATCAGGACCAGGCCCGCCAGCGATACGATGACGGTCGCGGCGATGCGCAGCCTGCGCTGCAAACGGGTCTTCATCTGGCGGAGATTATGCATAGTAATGTGGTGGAGCGCCGAAACTGCGGTCGCCCCCCCGCGACGCTCGGACCGTGACGCCAGACACGGTGCCGGCCCGGGATCGAGTGCAGCATCCGTCGTGGACCAGTCGGCTCAAGGCCTCGCATGGGCGCGACGGGCCGCTGGCACCAGGGTCCGGCCGGGGGGTTACCCCCCGGACAGCCCTGGAATAACGCTTGGGAGGGCCTGCTCCGCAATTGAACTGGGAGTCGGCTCACGTTCAATTTAACAATTGCTTGCTATATAGTTGCAGCTAACTTGACCCAGCGCAGCGATTAAGCGCCCAATAGCCTGACCTGAAAAGGAAATTTCCGTGCTGAAGCTGCCGAGGATTTCGCTGGGACCGCGGATTCGACCGCTGATCGGCCTCGATATCACGACGTCGTCGATCAAGCTGATCGAGCTCGCGTTCTCGGGTGGTCAATATCGGGTCGAGGCCTATGCGGCCGAGCCGACCCCTCATAATTCCATCAACGAGAAAGCCATCGTCGACGCCGCGGCGGTCGGCGAGGCCATCCGCCGGGCGGTCAAGCGCTCCGGCGTGCGTTCCAAGGAATGCGCGGTTGCCATCAGCGGCGACGCCGCCATCACCAAGGCCGTGCAGATGCCGCGCAATCTGTCCGATGCCGACCTCGAGCAGCAAATCGAGATGCAGGCCGACCAGTACATCCCGTTCCCGATGGAGGAGGTCAGCTACGACTTCCAGGTGCTCGGGCCGTCGGAAAAGGACCCCGAAATGCGCGACGTGCTGCTGGTCGCCTCGCGCTCCGAGAATGTCGAGCAACGTATCGCCGCGGTGGCCGCGGCGGGCCTGACGGCCAAGCTCGTCGATGTCGAGGCATTCGCGCTCGAGAATGCCTGCCGGCTGCTGACGCACCAGATGCCGGATGGCGGCATCGACCGCACCATCGCGGTCGTGGATTTCGGCGCGAGCACGACCACATTCAGCGTGCTGCGCGACACGGTCGTCGTGTACACGCGCGACTTCGCCTTCGGCGGTCAACAGCTGACCGAAGAGATCATGCGTACCTATGGACTCTCGATGGAGGAAGCCGGCCGCGCCAAGAAGGAAGGCGGCCTGCCGTCCAACTACCAGCCCGAGGTGCTCGATCCATTCATCGACGACATGACCCAGCAGGTCAGTCGTTCACTGCAGTTCTACCTGGCCTCCGGCAGCGGCCGCAGCCAGCCTGAGCAGATCATCATCTGCGGCGGCTGCGCCAACATTCCGGGTGTCGCGGATGTCATCGCGAGCCGGGTGGGTGTCCCGGCGGAGCGCGGTGATCCGCTCGGCCAGATGAAGATTTCCTCGAAGGCGAAGGCGCTCGGCGTTCAGCGCGACGCCACTGCATTACTGACAGCCTGCGGCCTCGCATTGCGGAGCTTCGACGAAGATGCCAAGTATTAACCTTCTGCCCTGGCGGCAAGAGCGCCGCGAGCGGCGAAAGAAAGAGTTCTTGATCGGTTTGGCCGCGGCGCTGGTGATGGCTGCGCTCGTGACGCTGCTCGCGCACCTGGCCGTCAGTTCGATGATTGACACGCAGCGCCGGCGCAACGACCTGCTGACGGCCGAGATTGCCGAGCTCGACAAGGCCATCGCGCAGATCGTGGTGCTCGAGGAAAAGAAGAACGGAATGATCGCCCGCATGCAAGTCATCGACAGATTGCAGTCGAGTCGGCCCGAAGTGGTGAAGCTGTTCGACCAGATCGTTGCGACATTGCCCGAAGGCGTCTACCTTACATCGGTCCAGCAGACCGGTCGCAAACTCGAGTTCAACGGTGTCGCGCAGTCCAGCACGCGCGTGTCCGCATTTATGCGCAATATCGACGCATCCGAGACGCTTTCGGCGCCGCAGCTCAAGGTCATCCAGACCGGGAAGGATGCGGGTCCCGGATCGCAGTTCACGCTGTTCGCGCAGATGCGCGCAGGCGATGATTCCGCCGAGCCTGCCGATGAAAAACGCACTGCTCGCGTTTCGGAGCTCGGCCGATGACTTTCCTTGAGCAACTGCGCCAACTCGACCCCCGCGACGTCGGCCGCTGGCCGGCCATGTTCCGCGCGCTCGGCATCGCCGTGGTGTTCACGGTGGCGACCGTGCTCCTGATCTACTACTTCGTCAGCCGCGGCAATTTCGAGGAACTGCGCGCGGCCGAGGCCGAGCAGCAGTCGCTATGGCAGAACTTCGACCAGAAGCAGCGCAAGGCCGCCAATCTCGAGGCCTATCAGCAGCAGCTCGCCGAAATCGAACGCACATTCGGCGCGATGCTGCGCCAGTTGCCCGGCAAGACCGAAGTGCCGAACCTGCTGGTCGATATTTCGCAGACCGGTCTGGCGGCCGGCCTGCAGGAACGCCTGTTCCAGCCGGGTAGCGAGTCGCGCAAGGACTTCTACGCGGAATTGCCGATCAAGATCCAGCTTTCAGGCGGCTATCACGAGTTCGGTCAGTTCGTCAGTGGCATCGCGGCACTGCCGCGTATTGTCACGCTGCACGACATCGAGATTACGCGCGGAGCCGCCAGGCGCAACTCTGTGCGCGGCAGCGCGCCGCCGCCGAGTGACGTGTTGACGCTGAACCTGGTCGCCAAGACCTACCGGTATCTCGAGGAAGGGGAATCGAGCGACGCGGAAGCGGATGCCAAGGGCAAAAAGACGGACCCGAAGACGAAGCTAAAGCGGGACACGACATGAGCCAGGCACGCATGCGTACCATCATCACTGCAGTTGGGCTCGCCGGCAGCCTGTTGCTCGGCGGCTGCTCCGATGACCTCGCCGACCTGCGCGTTGACATCGAAAAGGCCAAGCAGCGGCCGGGCGGGCGCATCCAGCCCCTGCCCGAGGTCAAGCCGTACATGAGCCATGAGTACGAGATGGCGGACAAGCGCTCGCCGTTCCTGCAGAGCCTCGCGGGCGAGAACGCGGGCGGGCCGCGGCCGGACGTGCAGCGCGCGCGCGAATACCTTGAGCAATTCCCACTCGACACCCTCAAGATGGTCGGCACGCTGCGCCTCGGTAGCGCGAACTACGGACTGCTGCAGACCCGTGACGGATTGATTCACCGTGTGCTGCCTGGAAATCACATCGGCCAGAATGACGGCCGTGTGATGTTGATCGGCGACGCACGCATTTCAGTGACCGAGATTGTGCCCGATGGACTTGGCGGTTACCTGGAGCGCCCCGCGGCGCTCGCGCTGAGCGATTGAATCCTGGGAGAATGACTGATGGCTCGCATTAACCGGACAACGGCGTTGATCAACAGCGGGGCGCGAAGCCTCGCGCGCGGGCTCGGCGGCGTGCTGGCCACATTGGCCATAGCATGGTCGCAGATCGCGCTGGCACAGGGCCCGGTCCGACTGACCGCGGTCGAAGTGCAGCCGATGCAGGGCCAGACCCTGCAGATCAGGCTGCGCACCGACGGTGTCGCGCCGCAGCCACTGACTTTCACGATTGACCGCCCCGCGC
>JANPCY010000299.1:0-1678 GCA_031431175.1 Steroidobacteraceae bacterium
CAGGCGAAACTCCTGCGCGTTCTGCAGGAGGGTCGGTTCGAGGCGGTCGGATCCGATCGCACCGTGCGCGTGGATGTTCGAATCCTGGCCGCCACCCATGTGGATCTCGCGAAGGCCATCGGCGAAAAACGCTTTCGCGAAGATCTGTTCTATCGCCTGTCCGTCTTCCCGCTCTCCCTGCCGCCGCTGCGCGACCGCTTCGCGGACCTGCCCGAACTCGTCGAGGCGATCCTGATCGAACAACAGCGTCGAACCGGACGCCGGGGCATGCGCGTCACCCCGGAAGGCCTCGCTCATCTACACCGCTACACCTGGCCCGGCAATATCCGCGAACTCGCGAACATCCTCGAACGCGCGACGATTCTTGCCGGTGGACATGAACTCACGCCCGCCGTGCTCGATCTGCCCGCCGATCGTTCGGATCGTGCATCCTCGACGGCCCTTTCGGCGACCACGGGCGCCATGCCTGAGGGCGAAGTCGAACTCATACCCATCGACGAAGTCCAGCGACGCCACATCCGAGCCGTCCTCGGCGCCACGGAGGGCCGGGTCTATGGAGAAAAGGGCGCGGCGAAAATCCTCGGCCTCTCGCGCGACCAAATCGCGCAGGCAGTCACGCTGGCGATCACGCCTAACCTGCCGCTGGAAGTCACGCGGCGCGGCAATCTCTCGATGTGGAAAGGCTGCGCTGCTGCCAACGGCGCGCGCAACGGCGTGTTCGCTGCACTGCTCGCCGCCGGCGGCATGACCGGCCCCGACGAACCCATCGAAGGCGGACACGGCCTGCGCGAGCTCACCGGCAAATTCGACCTGCCGCAATTTACGCCTGGCGGCGGGACTTACCGCATCACGCAGGCCAACATCAAATGGTTTCTGTCCGAGTACCACTCGCAGGGACCGATCGGGCTCGCGCTGCAACTGCGTTCGCAACTGAAAGCCGAAGACATCGCGTCAGTGGAAATCTTCACCTACTGGTTCGCGTGGAGCGAAATCGGCAGCGAGCCCGAGAAGTGGCGCCCGCGCACGCGCGAAACCGCCGACCACAGCCTGCCGTTCATGATCGGCGCCGTCCTGCTCGAAGGCCGCTTCAGCGATGAATTCTTCGAGCCGGCTTACCTCGAGAGTACAGCCGTGCACCAGATGGCCGACCGCATCAAGGTCACCGAAGATCCTGCGTTCACCAAGCGTTTCCCGGGTTTTCTGCCGTGCCGCATGGAAATCACGCTGCGCGACGGCACGCGCAAGACAGCAGCCATCGATTACCCGCGCGGCCATTACAAGAACCCGCTCAGCGACGACGACCTGTTCGCCAAGTTCAGGGAACTCGCCGGGCGCGTGCTCGACAAGGTGCAGATCGACGATCTGCTCGCGCTGGTCCAGCGTCTCGAACACAGCGACAATCCCGCTAAATTGTTTTCCAGCCTGCAAATCAAGGAATCCACCAAATGAAGGCTTGGCTGCAGCTCACGGCAGGGGCCATCCTCGCGGGTGCGGCGGTCACCGCAACGGCGCAGGATTTTCCGACCAAGCCGATCCGCCTCATCGTGCCGTTCGGGCCGGGCGGCACCACTGACATACTGGCGCGCGTAGTCGGCGAGCGCCTCGCCGAGCGCTTCGGCCAGCAGGTGCTGATCGACAACCGGCCTGGCGCGGGCGGCAATATCGCCGCGGAAGCGGT
>JANPCY010000300.1:0-10572 GCA_031431175.1 Steroidobacteraceae bacterium
GTCTTCGATGTCGATTTGGTAGTAATCGAGAGTCAGCACCAGGCCATCCACAGTCCCCGGCTCGAACACTGCCCCAATGGTGAACGTGTCGGCCTTCTCAGGGTTCAGGTCTTGACTGCCGGGGTAATCGAGTTCGACGAAGAATTCCCTCTGCTCAAAGCCGGCACCCACATCGGCAGCACAATTGGTCCTCAAATTCGCGTCGCTGCTGGACTCCCACTGGTCGCAGGGATCCACAAAGGTTGTGAAATTTATTTCTTCCGTCGTGTACAGCTCGCGGATATTCGGCGTTCTCACTGACGTCGAAAAAGTCGATCGCAGTCGAAAACTATCGGTTACACGCCAGTCTCCGCCGATCTTGTAGGTAAATTCAGAATCGAAATCGCTGTAGTCAGAGTAACGCGCTGCCAAGTTGAGGTCGAAGCTAGCCGCGACCGGGAAAGTCGCCTCCGCGTACACCTCAGCAGAGGACAGGTCTGCGTCAATTGGCGCGGTGCTGCCGCCACCGCCGGAAAAGACCTCGCGCGTGTAGGTTCTTCTGTACTTGCCTTCGTCCTTACGGTACTCGATACCGGCCGCAAAACCTGCCGGACCGCTCGACATCTCAAATAAGTGACCGGAAATAGTCGCGGCAATGCTGGTCTGTACGTTCTCCCCCACCGTGGGAACGGTCGCGTTCACAAATGCAAGTGCCTCCGGGGACGGATCATTCACGCCGAACCAATCAACGCACTGGGTAGCGCTTGGAGCTGCGCAGGTGGCTTCGTCAATCGTTGCAGTCAGATTCAATCTGTCGATGGTGTTGGTGAACTTTTCATCGGAACTGCTCTTGCCGTAATTAGCCGCAACATCCCAACTCCAACCATTGCCCATGGCGCCTTCAAGGCCAACGACCGTGCGGAACAGCGAAACTTCCTGTTCCCAGATGCGGGCGCCAAAGCCCTCCTCTACCATGCGGCGTCGGAGAACCACATCTTCGCCGTCCGGGATGAGAGGAAATGTAGTCGGATTGTGTGGATATGTAGACGAGAAAAATTGACCGGTAAATGAGGCCGGACTCGCCTCGGTGTGGGATTTGCGAATTGAATAGGTATTTTCAGTGAACAACCTGATGTTGTCAGTCAGGTCAATGAAGCCATTGGCGCTGATATTGGTGCGATCGTAGGGAGCCGTCAGATTAAAGAATTCCTGAAAATCGAATGCGTGCAGAGCAGAGTCATAGGTCACAAAAGAGTCGCCGTCACCGCCGGGGTCCTGGTTGAACTGGACAGTGCCCATCGTCTCGGTGCTGCCTCTTCCGCCGGCGGTACTGGAACTACCGGAACAGAATTTGTCGCCGTCTTCTTCCGCGAAAAAACACTCGGAAAAGCTTCGATCCTTGGAACGCGCCTCCTTCCGGTCCGTGTAGTTGGCGCTGATGATAAAGCCCTTATCATCCATCTCCTGGCCAAAGACCAGGCTGATCTCGCTGTTTTCCCCGTCGCTTTCTTGGGTCGCGCCATACGATGCGTCAATCTGCATGCCGTCAAACGAGCGCTTGGTGATGATATTGACCACACCGGCCACCGCGTCTGCACCATAGATGGCGGACGATCCGTCGAGCAGTGTCTCAATGCGGTCGATCGTGTTGACAGGTATGCCATTCAGGTCAACTACAGAATTAGCGCCGGAGCCGCCCGCGACAAATCGGCGGCCATTGACAAGCACCAGTGTTCTGTTCTGACCAAGACCGCGCAGATTCACGCTGGCGGTGCCGTATCCCTCCTTTGCCGAAAGATAATTGGATTCGGCGCCCGCCTGGGCACCAGCCGTGAAGGGCGAATATTTCAATAGCTGGTCAATCGATACCGCGCCAATTTTTGCAAAATCGTCCGCCGTTACGACATTCACCTTACCCACGCCGTCGATGTCCAGTCGCTTGATGCGACTGCCCGTAATCAATATTTCTTCCAACGCCGCATTGTCGGTCGCTGCCTCCTGGGCGACGGCGAATGTTGTTGAACCCAGAGTCCCAAGACTCGAAGCAATGCAGATTGACAATAGCTTGGTGTTCATGTGTTTCCCCCCATGGTTAAGTATGCAATATTCGCGGTACGCCATACAGCAGCAACTGGCGGACGCCGGAGACCAACTTTTAATGCTCCTGGCCGGGCTTCTTGGCGCGCGACGACCAATGGACGTGAACAATCTTCCAGCCGGCAGCAGTGGACTGCAGCACCATCGTTTCAACGCTCAGGATCGTCGCGGGCTTTCCATCCTGTTGCACGCCGAGTTCGCTCTCGCTCGCTACCCAGGCAAGCTCGCCGCGGACTCGCGCAGTGCGGCGCACAAGCCTGTGCTCAGCAGCCTTCAGGAACTCCACGTCCGCTTTCGCATGACCCCCGAGGTATTCGGCGGCCGAATACTCCCCGCCGCCGGTTTCCAGGATGATGACCTGCGGGTCGAGTTCAGCAGCGGCCTTGTCGAGATCACCGGTGGTTAGTGCGGCGAAAAAGCGGTCGACAGTCGCTGCGGCAGGCTGCGCTGCTTCGGGCACGTCCATCGCCGCTCCGGGCATGTCTATCTGCGGCGTGTGGGCGAGCGCGGGGCCTGGGAGCAGTGCCAGTGCGGTGAGCGTCAATGCGATAAAACGGATCATGTCGTATTCCTCTTTCAGTTTTTGTGTTCGTGCTCTGAGCCATCGGCATGGACATGCGTGGTGACGTGATCGTCCACCGCGCCCTCGGCCGGGCCGTGCGTATGCCCTTCGCTGGCCTCGACCAGTTCGTGGTACTGGTCCGCCGACAATCCTGGCAACTGCTTGAGAAAAGCCACCATGCCCCAGATGTACTCGTCTTTCATGCTCTTCCCCCAAGCCGGCATGCCGCTCATCTTGATGCCATGTTTGATGACCCAGAATGCCGCAGCCGGATCGTCGATTCGGTCCTGGCCCAGGTTCGGCGGAGACGGAAAGAGACCGTTGCTCAGCTCGGTCCGTTGCACCCCTGGTTGAAGGTGACAGCCGGCGCACATGGCGTCGTAATTGCCAGCACCGGTCCGGATCGACGCTTCGTCGTCGAGGGCGGGGACAACGATGCTGGAGATCCGCGCCTCGACTGAGCGGTCGCGCGCCGTTTCCATCAGGCGTTGGGTCACCGGCCAGTGCGGCTCGTCCGCTGCAATGTTATAGGCGCCGGTCCAGATGAATGCGCCCGTGCCCACGGCGATCAGCACCAGCAATCCCAGCAACCAGATAATTGGTTTCATCGAATGTTCCTCAGGTTCCATGCTGCATCTTGGAGTGATCGACAGGCTCGGTCTCCGGTGGCGGCGCGGATTCCAGCATCGGTCCGCGCCGCGCGGGCGAGCCGAAGTTCGCGTCTTCGCTGACGCGGTGAGCGAGCGTCCCGCGCGGGTTTGAGTACCAGCCCGGATCCCGGTAGTCACCCGAAGTCAGATCGCTGCGCACTTTCACGACCGTGAACATCCCGCCCATCTCAAGATTGCCAAACGAGCCCTTGCCCAACATCATCGGCAACGTGTTCTCAGGCCCCTGCATGTGCCCCATATTCACATGGTCCTGGTGCTCCGCCATGCCCGCTTCACCCATCGCCATGTAGTCCGGCAGCATCCGTCGAATTGCCGCCTCGAGGTCGCGTTGCTTCACGCCGATCGGATTCGGCAGCTCATGGCCCATCGCGTTCATCGTGTGATGTGACATGTGGCAATGCAGCGCCCAGTCGCCCGGCACGGCGGTGAACTCGAGGTCTCGGGTCTGGCCGACGCCGACGATCTCGCTCGATTCCGGCCGCCACAGCGCTCGTGGCCAGCGGCCTCCGTCCGAGCCTGTGACATGGAACTGCACACCATGCAGATGGATCGGATGATTCCACATCGACAGGTTGCCCACGCGAATCCGCACCCGTTCGCCCGTTCGCGCAACCAACGGCTCGATCGCGGGGAAGACTTTGCCGTTGAAAGTCCACAGGTCGAATTCCTGCATGATCGCCGGATCCGGCCGATACGTGCCGGGATGCAATGCCCAGTTGTGCAGCAGAAAACAGTAATCGCGATCGATGCGAGGCGACTCGCCGCCCCGCGGGTGGATGATGAACATGCCCATCATGCCGGCCGCCAACTGGACCATCTCATCCGCATGCGGGTGATACATGTGTGTGCCGTGCTGGTGCAGCGTGAACTCGTAGACATAGGTCTCGCCCGGCGCGATGTGCGGTTGCGAGAGGCCGCCGACACCGTCCATTCCTGACGGCAGCAGGATGCCGTGCCAATGGATCGTCGTGTGCTCCGGCAGCCGGTTGGTCACGAGGATCCGCACGCGGTCGCCTTCGACGGCCTCGATGGTCGGGCCGGGCGTCGTACCGTTGTAACCCCAGCATTTCGCGCGGCTGCCCGGCGCGAATTCGTGCTCGACTTCCTCGGCCACCAGGTGAAATTCCTTTGCGCCGCCGACCATGCGATGCGGCAGGGTCCAGCCGTTCAGGGTTCGCACCGGCGTGTGGCCGCGTTCACCGGCACCCGCTGACGGAACGTGCGCGGTCTCAGCTGGCATTACGTGGTCATTGTGATCCTGAGATGCGGCGCGCTCTGCCAGTACCGCAAGCGGCAGCAGACTGCTCGCGCCGGCCCAGCGGAACCAGTTTCGTCGGGTGATGTTCATGGCTCATCTCCGATGATGTCGCCCACGCCGATGGTCAACGGGCGGTCTTCCTCGTCGCCCGGCAGCAAGCCGCCAGCGGCGGCGCGAAGCGCTGTCCGCGCGATCCAGTAGTCGCGCACCGATTCCAGGTATCCCTGCCAGGAGGCGTATTCCTCGCGCTTCGCCCGAATCAGCTCGAAAACGCTTTTCAACATGAAATTGACCTCCTCCTGGAGGCGCGCAACGGCCGACGCAGAACTCGGCAACAGCGCGTCGCGATAACGCCTGGAGATTTCCGCAGCGAGTGACAGCCGCTCGATACCGGCGGCCACATCGTTTTCCACCGCGAGCACGAGGGCCTGGCTGCGCGCGCGAGCATCGAGCAACTGCGCCTCGGCACGCGCGATCGCGCCCTGCTTCTGGTTGAAGAGCGGAAGCTCGAGGTCCAGCGTCGGGCCGCGCAGCGACGTGCCATCCGTCTCGCGTTCGCGTTCATATCCGGCCTGCACGGACCCGAGCAGTCGCCAGTTCCGCGTAACGCCGAGCGCATCCTCGCGCATCGCGACTTCCTCGCGCGCCGCGGCCAGGTCGAGCCGCCGCGACAACGCCAGCTGCACAAGTTCATCGCGAGACAACGGCGCATCGGGCGGCGCCGGCAGTCGATCGGCCGTTTGCCACGACGCATCCGTCCGCAGACCCAGCAGGTTGGCGAGTTGCATCCTGCTGTCTGCTGCTTCGGACCGGGCTCGCAGCGCATCGATGTGCGCCTGCGCCGCCGCCCCCCGCTGCAGGTCGAGCTGCAGCTGGCTGATGTTGCCGGCCTCGTGAAAACGCTTCGCCAGCGCCGCCTCGCTCTCCGCCGCTTCTTCCACGATGTCGCGCAGTGCCGCGACCTGCAGGGCGCCCACATGCGTATACCAGGCAGTCTCGACTTCGTGCGCCAGCGCCACCAGGCGGGCGGCGACGGCAAGTTCCACTCGCCGGAATTCCGCGGCCGACAGCCGCCGGCGTGTCGGCAGCAACAGGAGGTCGGTGAAACTGGCGGAGATTCCCCTCGTCGTCTGATCCCGCCCGCCGTTACCCGGATCCAGCCAGGCGAGCGACAGCTTCGGGTTCGCGATGCGCGCGGCATCCCGCAGATCCGCGTGGCCGATGCCGAGTTTCGCGTACTGCCGGCGGATCTCCGGGTTCTGCGTGAACGCGAGCGCGAGTGCCGCAGGCAATGTCAGCGGTTCCTGAATCGCATGCGTGACGTCGGCTCCGTCCGATGCCGGCGGCCACCCGGGTCCGACAGCTGCTCTCTCGGAGACCCGTTCCGTCGTGGTGGCTGCCGCACGGTCGAGCGGCGTGACGGCGCATCCGGCGCCGGCGCCCAGCAAGACCGACAATGCGGCCACTCGTATCAAAGCATTCATCATCCGACCCTCGATGCGGGGCTCGCGAGGAGCCCGGAACCACGCACGCGCGGCGCCGGTACGCGACCTGCGCCGGCGATATCGCGTTCGGCGGGAGCCGTTAGGCTGGGGGTCGGAAGGGTGCGCCGGTCGGACCGGAAGCGCGGGGCGCGTGGTCGAGGATGGAATTTGCCGGAGCATTCGCCCGTTCAAAGAGCGCTTTAACCGGTTGCACCGTGGCAACTTGCGGTGCCGTGCAGCCACAGCCGCAGGTTCTGCCGTCACAGCAGTCGGGGGCAGGCGACCCCACCGGATCGCCGGTCCCGGATGAGTCCGGCATCCCATCGTGCCCTTGATGGTGGGCATGCGTCGCCATGTCCTGCCCGGCTGCCGCACCAGCGGCCGGGATCGCGGCGCCGTTCAGCATCACGGCGAGCCCAAGCAGGGCTTGCAACAGAAGACAACCAGTTCGACACGCGCGTCGCACATTCCAAGAGTGCGCCTGCCGTCCAGTAATCGCAAGGCCCGACCGCCGTGCTGGCGCCACGTACGGCGGGTTGAGACAATCCCACACATGTCATCCGAGCGCGACTTCGTGCTGCACAGCTGGTGCGTACCGGCCGAGTGGAATGCCCCCACCGTGGCCGGCGGGCGTGGCGCCAAGCTCCTGCTCGAGGACGGGCGCGAAATTCTCGACATGAGCAGCCTGGTCGAATGCAGCAATCTCGGGCATCAACATCCAAGGCTGATAGCCGCAATCCGCCAACAGGCGCAACAGCTCAGCTTCGTCACCAGTGCCTGGGGCGCACAGCCGCGCAAGGCGCTCGCCGAGCGGTTGCTCGAACTTTCCGGTTTCGAAGGCGGGCTCGTATTCTTCACCCTTGGCGGCGCGGACGCCAACGAGAACGCCGTGCGCATCGCGCGCCAGGCGACCGGCAAGGGGCGCGGGCTCGTCGTCACGCGCGATCGCTCCTATCACGGCGCGAGCTACATGGACATGGCGCTATCGGGCGATGCCCGCACAGCGCACCAGGTGGATGCCGTGGCCTGGGGGGTACGACATGTGGCTCCGCCCTATTCCTATCGCTGTCCCTTCGGCAGCCGCTCTGCGCATGAATGTGGAGAGAAGGCCGCGGCCGCCGTCGCAGATTGCGTCGATGCGGAAGGCGCGGATCGCGTCGCCGCCGTGCTGATGGAATCGAATGCCGGCAGCAATGGAATCGTGGCGCCGGACAGCTACTGGCCGATGCTCCGCGACCTGACGCAGGAACGCGATGTGTTGCTGATCGCCGATGAGGTCATGAGCGCCTTCGGGCGCTGTGGCGAGTGGTTCGGCTGGCAGCGTCATGGCGAGCAGGGGCGCCCGGACATCATGACGCTCGCCAAGGGCCTGACAGGCGCCGTCATTCCGCTTGGCGCCGTGGTCATGAGCGCCGCAATTGCACGGCGCATCGAAAAGGAGATGTTCTACGGCGGCCTGACGTATTGCGGCCACCCGCTGTCATGCGCAGCGGGTCTTGCGGCGCTTGATGCCTATCGCGACGAGAAACTGATCGAGCGCTCGCGCAGGCTGGGTGGGCAGATGTTCCAGGAACTTCAGAAGCTCAAGGCGCGCCATCCGGTGATCGGCGAAGTGCGCGGCGGTCACGGCCTGTTCGCCGTCGTCGAGCTCATCGCCGATCCGGCGACACGCGCGCCGCTCGCGCCATGGCCGCAGCAGTCCGACCAGCAGCGCGCCCTGTTGCGCGCCGCGCTCGATGAAGGCGTTTCCTTCGGCTCGCGTGGGAATCTTCTGATACTCGCGCCGCCACTGGTGATCGACGAGACCGACCTGGCCGCAGCTCTAGGACTGCTTGATCAGCTGCTCGGCCGTTTTTTTCCCGCCTCCAGGATGGAGCAAGACTCATGAGTTTCCGCCTCACCTACGCGACCATGTTCAACCCGCCCGAGGCGATGCACGAGCGCTTCGAGCGTGCGCTCGCGAAAGTTCGTGGCGAATGCGGCCGCACGCAGTGTCTTTACATCGACGGCCGCGATGTAGATGCCGGCACGCACGAGGACCGGGTCAGTCCGATTGACCGCGACTTGAAGCTCGGCCGTTTCCCGATGGCGCAGCTCAAGGATGTCGACGCGGCACTCGCTGCCGCCGCCAAGGCTTTCCCCGCCTGGCGTGCGACGTCCGCGGCAGAGCGCGCGCGGCTGATGCGCCGTGTGGCCGACATCATGGAGGAGCGCGTCTACGACATCGCCGCTGCGCTCGTACTCGAGGTTGGAAAGGTCCGCCTGGAAGCGCTCGCCGAGGCACAGGAAACGGTGGATTTCTTCCGCTGCTATGCGGATGACTTCGAGGCGCACAAGGCTTACGAATTTGAACTTCCGAATGACCCGCTCGAGGGTTTCGTATCACGCAATCGGAGCGTACTGCGGCCTTACGGCGTCTGGGCGATCATCGCGCCCTTCAATTTTCCGCTCGCGCTGGCCGGCGGGCCCACGGCGGCCGCAATGGTGACCGGCAACACGGTCGTCGTGAAATGCGCTTCCGACACGCCCTGGGCGGGGCGCTTGCTCGCCGACTGCATCCGCGATGCCGGATTGCCCCCCGGTGTCTTCAATTACGTCGCGGGGTCCGGCCCTGCGGCAGGCCAGGCGCTGGTTGCCGATGCGCGCACGGCCGGCGTCACATTTACGGGCTCGGTGGGCGTTGGCCGCACGATTCTGGGCGCAATGGCGACGGGAAAATACCCGCGGCCCTGCATCGCGGAAATGGGTGGCAAGAATCCCTGCATCGTGACGGAACATGCGGATCTCGACCGCGCGGCCAGTGGACTGCTGCGTTCGGCCTACGGCATGGGCGGGCAAAAATGCTCGGCGGTGTCGCGTCTTTATGTGCATGAGGCCGTCGCCGACGACCTGTTCACGCGTCTTGAGAAGCAGATCGACGCGGTCCGCATCGGCGACCCCACGAAACGCGAGACCTGGCTCGGCCCCGTCGTCAATGCCAGGGCGCACCAGAATTTTGCGCGCTATGTCGGCGAGTTGCAGAACGCGGGCGCGAAATTTCGGCGTGGTGGCCGCGTGCTGACGGACGGAGATTTCGGCCGCGGCTATTACGTCGAGCCGGTACTTGCCGAAGCCTCACCCGACCATCCCTTGTGGCGTCATGAAATGTTCCTGCCGATCCTGATGGCGCAGCGTTATCGCGATCGCGATCTCGCCATGCGTCTCGCGAATGACACCGAGATGGGGCTCACCGCCGGCGTTTATGGGTCGGCCGAGGATGTGCGGTGGTTCCAGGAGAATATCGAGGCCGGCGTCACCTATGCGAATCGTGGCCAGGGCGCGACCACCGGCGCCTGGCCCGGTTACCAGGCCTTCGGTGGATGGAAGGGTTCCGGATCGACCGGCAAGGCAATCGCTTCCTTCTATTATCTGCCGCTGTACCTGCGCGAACAGTCGCGCACCGTGGTGGAGTGAATGACCGAGTTCCTGCCACTTTCGGAGGCGATCGCCAGACATGTGCCCGATGGCGCATCCGTGGCACTCGAAGGCTTCACGCACCTGATACCGTTTGCTGCCGGGCACGAGCTGATCCGGCAAGGCCGACGCGATCTGCATCTGATCCGCATGACACCGGATCTCATCTACGACCAGTTGATCGGCATGGGTGCGGCACGGCGCCTGACATTTTCCTGGGGCGGCAACCCGGGAGTCGGCTCGCTGCACCGGCTGCGCGATGCAGTCGAGCAGGGCTGGCCGCGGGCGCTTGACCTGGACGAGCACAGCCACGCCGGCATGGCGGCAGGCTATCGCGCGGGTGCCGCGCGCCTTCCCTTCGGGATCTTGTGCGGCTACATCGGCACCGACCTGCCCAAGCACAACCAGAACATCCGCAGTGTCCGCTGTCCGTACACCGGTGAAGACTTCGCGACGGTTCCCGCATTGAATCCCGACGTCACGATCCTTCATGCGCAGCGCGCCGATCGGCAAGGGAATGTCGAGATCGAGGGAATCATCGGCGCACAACGTGAGGCGGGGCTCGCTGCAAAGATGCTGATCGTCACCGTCGAGGAAATTGTCGACGCGCTGCCGCCTGCGATGAATGGCGTGCTGCTGCCGCATTTCACGGTCGGCGTCGTATCGCATTGCCCCGGCGGCGCCTGGCCGTCCTACGCGCAGGGCCGCTACGCGCGCGACAACAATTTCTACCTGCGCTGGGACGAGATCGCCCGCGACCGTGGCCGCTTCACAGCGTGGATCGAGCGGCACGTGCAGGGCACTGCGGATCATCGCGGATTCCTTGAGAGCCTGCGCCAGGTGGCGGCATGAGCATTCACAGCCGCGATGAAATGATGACGGTCGCGGCGGCCCGCATGCTGTGGGACGGTTGCGTCTGCTTCGTCGGCATCGGCCTGCCGAGCGCGGCCTGCAATCTTGCGCGGCTGACTCATGCGCCGGGCCTGGTGCTCATATATGAATCGGGTACGATCGGCACGCGGCCCACGGTGCTGCCGCTTTCCATCGGCGACGGCGAACTTGCGGAAA
>JANPCY010000301.1:0-3782 GCA_031431175.1 Steroidobacteraceae bacterium
CCCTGGCTGCGATAGATGTCGAAGCGCGGCCATTCAAGTGGATCCGGCCCGAACTCACCTGACTCGACGATTCCCAGGATCCGTTCGGGGTTTGCACCGCCCACGTGGCGGCGCTCGACTTCCGCGACCGGTGCCTCGTGGCAGCGGCCCATGCAGGGCGCCGGGACGACCTTGATCTTGGTCGGATCCATGCCACCGATGAGCGCGTGCTCCAGTGCGGCCGCGCCGGCGAGTTGGCAGGACAACGAGTCGCAGACCCGGATCGTGAGCAGGGCGGGCGGCGCCTCGCCATCGTCCACGAAGTCGAAGTGGGCTTAGAACGTGGCGGTTTCGTAAACTGCCGCCATGGGCAGCCGCATCCAGTGCGCGAGGGCCCGCAGATGGCGGGCCGAAAGATGACCGAAGCGGTCCCGCAGCGCATGCAGATGCTCGATGAGCTGGTCGCGGTCCTGCGATCGCCCGGCCAGGAGGCCTTCCAGTTCCGCCTGCGCCACCGGATCGAGAGCGCGGCCGCGCGGCAGGCCCCTGGCTCCCCTGCGTCGATTCGGCTGCTCTGGCTGCATCGCGCGAGACTCCCGGCGATCTCGATCGAGAACGTCGAGGCGATGTTACCTCATCGGCGCGCGCTTGCCGCACGGCACTCCGGGGCGCATCCCGATGCTGTGTACGGGAGCGAGCGAACGCGAGTCATGCAGTATCAGCCTAGAGACTCGGCCTGCCCCGGCGCCGCTGGATCCGCTGCATTCGCCCCAGGACGTCGAGGCCTTGAAGGGAGAGGAAGTGCAGGAGATCGATGAAGATCCAGTTTTCCGCCAGCTTGTCGCCTTCACGCCGGTAAATGTCTACTAGGCGCATTTCGGTGCGTTCGCCTGACGAGACCAGCCCCATGAACCCCCCCTTGCACGTCATGTTGAGCGCCGGCCAACCGAACAGCCCGCCGTAACAGCCCTCGGCCAGGCAACATTCGTGTCCTTCCGAGCGGATGTCGGCCAGCCCCTCGGCGAAGGGAACCTGGTGCTGAAGTTCATACCGGTCGATCGTGAAAGTGGCGCCAATACCTTCCGGGCCAAACCAGCACATGTCCTCGTGCCACGTGGTCCTCAGTTCGGCCGGGGGCGAATGCAGGTCAGACGCAATCAGGTCGCCAATCATCCGCTGGATCAGCGCCAGGGTCGTGGCGCCCCCTGCGGGGTCCTGGGGGCCGAGCAACAGGCCATCCTGTGTGCGGGGACCGGGGGCGATGATGGCGGCGCCGGTCGTCACCGGCAGCGGAGAGTACCCGGCTTGCCGCATCACACTCAGGATGTCGCAGAGGAAGGCAGTTTCGGCGATCTTGCCGGCAGTGACTCGGTGAAACTCGACGTAGGGCAGGAACGCAATTTTCCCGGTTGCCGGGATGCCGAGCCAGTCATGGTCCAGCAGCCCCATGAAGTGACCCATACTGCAGACCCACTCGCCGCCAACGTGCTCGTCGGCGTTGCAGCCTGCCATGAAGACGCTCTCGCGCCTCTGCACGGCAGAAAACGCGCGCTTGAACGGCTTCCAGAAGGCCTCGGCGACGTCCTCCGCGTCGTGCAACTCGTTGAACGGATGTACGCCCCGCCAGCGATAGTCCTCTGCCGTGAACCGGCGGATCGCCCCGGCAAGCTCGTGCGCCTTCGCGCGATCCAGGGCACCGAAGTGGCTGCGTACGACTGACTTGATGGCCTGAAACCCGGTCATGCCTGTGGTCCCCTCAGCGTGCCGCAGCGATCTGCATCATCAGGTCGAGCTCATTGAACAAGGTCCACTCCTCCACGACTCGACAGTTGACGATCCTGTGCTGGGTGATGCCCCAGTTCTGCACCTCTGCTCCGGTCGCCGGTCCGTAAATGCCGCCGTTCGCGTGGCGACCCACGGCGCTCCAGCGCTCGGAGGTCAGGTAGCCGTCGATGTCGTTGCCCATCCAGTACACCTCGTCCACCTGAAACTGCAGGCCAGTGAACGAGCCAGTGACCGATTCGACGAACTGCTGATACGGTTGCAAGCCGTGGAACACGCGGTCTGTCGGCCCGGCGAACCGGAAGCCGGGATCGAAGCGGCCTGATAGCGCGGCGAAGTTCCTGAGATTCCAGGCGTCGTCGAAGACCTCACGAACGAACGCATCAACGTCGAAGCTGCGCAAGGGGTCGCTTTCGGAGATCCGGAGGGAAGGCGGCCCGCAGGGCGTTCCAGGTCGCGGTGTCCCGTGGCCAGCCCCCTGGCGCCTGCCGCGCGAGGCGACGACTGACGTCGTCCAGGTCGTGACCAAGCTGACGTAGCATGCTTGAGTTGTTGTAGAGGACGTGCTCGACGAAGATCTCGTTGCCGGGCGCGACGCAGTTCGCGATCACGAGCACGTTGATGCCCTTGTGGGTCGCGGGCCCGTAACGACTCGCGCTGTCGTTGGTCCCGCGAATAATCGTCCGGTGCGAGGTGTGGTACCCGACCTCGTCGTTCCCGGCCCAGACGATCTCGTCCGCAATCAGCCTGATATTTTGAAAACGCGCTGGTCGTGCGGTGGGTGTCGGCGATGATCTTCCTGCTGCCGTGCTGTAGCCCGTAGTCGTCGAAGACGTGAGACCGATCGGAATAGGTCCGCGCGATGTAGTCAACCTCCCGTTCCTCCCATATCCTGTAGGTGATGCGGACGATGTAGTCGATGATGTTGCGGTAGGTCGGCTCGAACCCGCGCATCGACTATAAGGTCCCATGGTCGCCGGGGACACGTATCTCGCCCTCGACGTAACCCCTGCCGCAGCCGTTTCGCTGCAGGTAGCTATCAAGCGATATGCCGAAATCCCCCGGCATGTGTACTCGCTCGAGCGGAACCGTAAGTTGTTCGCCACCGACCTTGGAATCCCCGTTTTTTACATACGATGTCGCGTCGTCCATGCTGTCCTGCCCTGGCCGGTGTCGATGCCGGAAACCGTCCGGCACTCCAAACCAGATCCTTCTAGTTGAAATACCGATCCCGCGCAACCAGTCGGTGGACGACATGCAGGAAACGGTTGCAAACAAGTAGGATCCGCAGCATCTAGTGGCCTGTACCAACTGATTGTGTACTGATGTGGCGTGAGGGGTCAGCATATTTCCATTTCACGGTACGAGGCGCTTGGTTGTACTTACGGATGTAGCGCATGAGCTTTCGCTTGAGATCATTAATGGAAGTGAACACGCCACGCGCGATCACATCACGCTCGATCTTGCCGAACCACAGTTCGACCTGGTTGAGCCACGACGAGTAGGTCGGCGTGAAGTGCAAGTGAACCTTGGGATGCAAGGTCAGGAAGTCCATGACCGCTGCGCTCTTGTGAGCCGAGAGATTGTCGGCGATCACATGGATCTCCTTGCCGCGCGGCTGGTTGATCACGATATCGGTGAGGAACGCGACGAACTCGGCCGAGGTGTGCCGGGCCGCGGTCTTGCCGAGCACCTGGCCGGTCTTGGTGTTGAAGGCGGCATACAGCGAGAGCGTGCCATGACGGAAGTACTCAAAGCCGTGCCGTTCGGCCCGCCCGGGCGAGAGCGGCAGCACCGGGTCTTTGCGATCGAGCGCCTGGATCGCGGTCTTTTCATCGACGCAGAACACCGCGGCGTGCGCCGGCGGGTTCAAATACAGCCCAATGATGTCGGCGGCTTTGCGCTCAAAGCCCGGATCGTTCGAGGCCACGTAGCGTTCGATCCGATGCGGCTGCAAGCCGTGCTTGCGCCACACCCGCGCCACCATCATGTGGTTGACCTCCAGATGGGCCGCGAGCTTG
>JANPCY010000302.1:0-1713 GCA_031431175.1 Steroidobacteraceae bacterium
AGCGAATGCCCGCTGGACCGATGACGCCCTGCTGCTGAACGAGCAGATCGATATCGGAGTCGCAACTGCGCTGGAAGGTCGTGGCCTCGTGGTCCCCGTGATCCGGGATGTCGCGGGACTCGATCTGTTCGGCATCGCCGCGGGTCTTGGGGAGTTGGTAGCGCGGGCCCGCGAAGACCGGCTGACAACTGCCGACCTGCGCGGTGGCACATTCACGATCTCGAATCATGGCGTCAGCGGCAGCCTGGTTGCGGCGCCGATCGTGATCAACCAGCCGCAATCGGCGATCCTCGGGATTGGCCGCCTGGAGAAGCGCGCGGTGGTCGTCGAACACGATGGCCGCGACCAGATCGTCATTCGCCCACGTTGTTATGTGAGCCTGACCATCGACCACCGCGTGCTCGACGGCCACCAGGCCAACCGGTTCATGGAAGTGCTGGTACGGCGGCTCGAGGGCTGGAGCTAGCCGCGTTTCAGCTGCGCGGACCAGGCGCGCATAATAGCGCGATATTTCTGTGTCACTGTGGCGTTCGATTCGCCGCCATCCGGAGACTCTCGTGTATACGCAAGGGCTTGATTCACTCGGAAAGGACTGCCTGCGCCACGCAGCCCAGGATATCGGCAAGCTCGAGCAGCGCTTCCAGGAGCGCATCGACGCCGAGGAAAAGATCGAGCCCAAGGACTGGATGCCGGAAACCTATCGGCGGACATTAGTCCGGCAGATCTCGCAGCATGCCCACTCGGAAATCGTCGGCATGCTTCCTGAGGGCAACTGGATTACCCGCGCGCCGTCCCTGCTGCGCAAGACCATCCTGATCGCGAAGGTCCAGGACGAGGGTGGGCAC
The DNA here is from genome assembly GCA_031431175.1 of Steroidobacteraceae bacterium. Taxonomy (GTDB): domain Bacteria; phylum Pseudomonadota; class Gammaproteobacteria; order Steroidobacterales; family Steroidobacteraceae; genus SCUD01. Next base: position 846 of record JANPCY010000302.1, read on the forward strand.
GGTGCCTATCTTTATAGCGCGACCGAAACACTCGGCGTGTCGCGCGACGAGTTGATCGGGCAGCTGCTGGAGGGCAAGGCCAAGTACTCCAGCATCTTCAATTACCCGACGCCGACCTGGGCCGATATCGGCGCGATCGGCTGGCTCGTGGACGGCGCGGCGATCATGAACCAGATCCCGCTGTGCCGCTGCTCCTACGGGCCTTATGCGCGGGCCATGGTCCGCATCTGCAAGGAAGAAAGTTTTCACCAGCGCCAGGGTTACGAGATCATGCTGAACCTGTCGCGTGGCACGCCGCCACAGAAGGAAATGGCACAGCAGGCGCTGAATCGCTGGTGGTGGCCGTCGCTGATGATGTTCGGGCCGTCGGACACCGAGTCGAAGCACAGCGCCCAGTCCATGCGCTGGAAGATCAAGCGTTTCTCGAATGACGAGTTGCGCCAGAAATTCGTGGACTACACGGTGCCGCAGGCCGAATTCCTCGGCCTCACGGTTCCGGATCCGGCATTGAGCTGGGACCAGGCTGCGCAGCACTACCGGTTCGGTGCGATCGACTGGAACGAATTCGAGCAGGTTTTGAAGGGCCACGGGCCCTGCAACCGCGAGCGGCTCGAGGCGCGGCGCCGGGCCCATGATGAGGGCCGCTGGGTGCGGGATGCCGCCGTCGCCCATGCCGCGAAGCAAGTTGCCAGGAAAAATTCGCGCGCTGCCTGAGCGCGGGAGGACAACATGACCGACAGTTCACGCGACTGGCCGCTATATGAAATTTTCATTCGTGCCAGGGCCGGCCTCGATCACAAACATGTCGGCAGCCTGCATGCGACGGATGCACGGATGGCGATCGAGCACGCGCGCGATCTCTACACAC
>JANPCY010000303.1:0-2086 GCA_031431175.1 Steroidobacteraceae bacterium
ATTCGATCGTCGTCAACCTGCAGGCGGACGAACCCCTGTTGCCGCCGGCGCTGATCGACCAGGCTGCCGACCTGCTGGCCAGCGATCCGGGCGCGGATATTGCAACACTTTGTACGCCGATAACGAGCATCAAGGAATATCTCGACCCGAATGTAGTCAAGGTCGTGATGCGCTCCGACGGGCGTGCCTTGTATTTCAGCCGGGCGCCGATCCCCTGGAACCGCAATGGTGCGACCGGGGGCCTCGCCAGCCAACAGGATCATCGGGGATCCTGGCGGCACATCGGAATCTATGCGTATCGTCTTGGTGCCTTGCTGCGTCTTGCGGCAGCGCCACCGTCGGCGCTCGAGCGGCGCGAACGGCTCGAGCAATTGCGGGCGCTGCAGACAGGACTCGCGATCGCTGTGGTCGTAGCAGACGCGGTGCCTGGGCCGGGTGTGGATACTGCTGCTGACCTGGCGCAGGTCGAGCGCTTGATGGCCTGCCGCATGCCCGCGTGAACAGCGCAGGCGCGCGGGTAGAGCCTTTCTACGCGGTGGAGATCAACCGGCTCGCCAACGAGCGCGCGCGCCTCGGGCTGGCGGTCATACACATGGAGGTGGGTCAGCCATCGGCCGGCGCGCCGTGCGCCGCAATAGAAGCGGGGCAGCGGGCCCTGGCCGGGGCGGATCAGGGCTATTGGGAAAGTGCCGCACTCAAGCAGCGGATTGCGGCGCTCTATGGCGAGCGCTATGGCCTCGGGCCCGATTCCTCGCAAGTCATCCTGTCCATGGGCGCATCAGGCGCCCTGGTCCTTGCGCTCGCTGTGCTGTTTGAGCGGGGATCGCGCGTCGCACTTGCGCGCCCCGGCTACCCTGCGCACCGCAATGTGCTGCGCGCCCTGGGACTCGAGCCGCTGGAACTCGATTGCGGGCCGGAGACGCGGTTCCAGCCGACGGCAGGCATGATCGCCGCGCTCGAGCCCGCACCCGCCGGGCTGATCCTGACGAGCCCATCGAACCCGACGGGGACGATGCTCGATAGCGCCGAGCTCCACGCGCTGGCCGCGGTCTGCCGGGCGCGCGGCATCCGGGTCATCTCCGATGAGACCTATCACGGCATCACCTTCGGCAGGCCTGCCCATTCGATGCTCGAATTCGAGACCGATGCCATCGTGATCAACAGCTTTTCGAAATACTGGTGCATGACCGGGTGGCGGCTCGGCTGGGCGTTGGTTCCTGCAGACGTCGTGGACGCGATGAACCGGTATTCAGCCAACATGTTTCTGGCGCCGCCGACGCTCGCGCAGCACATCGCACTGATCGCCATGGACGAACAGGCCGAGCTTCAGGAACATGTGGCGACCTATGCAAAGAACCGGCAGTTGCTCGTTGGCGCGCTTCCGGAGTTCGGCATCACGCGCATGGCGCCAGTCGACGGCGCGTTCTACATCTATGCGGATGTGGCGCACCTGACCGGCGACTCGCTGGCATGGTGCCGGGAGCTTCTCGCGGCGACCGGCGTCGCGCTCAATACCGGGCGCGACTTCGACTCGGTACATGGCAGGAATTTCATCCGCATGTCGTTTGCCGTGTCCACACCCGAGATCTTGCAGGCGCTCGAACTGCTGGGCGGATGGCTGCATTACCGGGGCGACACATGACGCGACACGTGCTGTTTGTATGCCTCGGCAACATCTGTCGTTCGCCGACGGCGGAGGCGGTGTTCCGCGATTTGTTGCAGCGTGAAGCTGTCCTCACCATCGAGGCAGACTCGGCAGGCACGCACGCCTATCACATCGGTTCCGCCCCGGACGCCCGCAGCGTTGCCGCGGCGCGGCGCCGCGGCATCGACATGAGCAAGCTCCGGGCCCGAATCGTCGAGGCGGCCGATTTCGAGCGCTTCGACCTGCTGCTGGCGATGGATGAGCAGAACTACCAGCACCTGCTTCGCATGGCTCCGCTGGAACGTCGCGATCGCGTCCGTCTGTTCCTGGAGTTCGCGCCTGCACAGCCACGGCGTGAAGTTCCAGATCCGTACTACGGCGGCGCGACCGGCTTCGAGGACGTGCTCGACCTGGTCGAGGAGGCAGCGCGCGGCCTGCTGG
>JANPCY010000304.1:0-4279 GCA_031431175.1 Steroidobacteraceae bacterium
GGGATGTACGAAGCGATCGTCAGGCATCTTCGGGAGACTTCAGCGGACAGGGCGGTGCGCGCCGTGCTGTTCACGGGCGCAGGGTCCGCCTTCACGGCCGGCAATGACCTCAAGGACTTCGGCGACCCGAAATTCGCGCGGCCGGACTCACCGGTCCTTTCCTTCATGCAGGAACTGGCGACATTCGACAAACCGGTCGTCGCCGCCGTCAATGGCATGGCGGTCGGTATCGGCGTCACGATGCTGCTGCATTGCGACCTGGTTTACGTCGCCGAGAGCGCCACGTTTTCGATGCCCTTCGTGAACCTGGGCCTGGTGCCGGAGTTCGGCTCGACCCTGTTGTTGCCGATGGCGGCTGGCCGCGTCTCCGCGGCTGAAAAGCTGCTGCTGGGCAGGCCATTCAATGCCGCCGAAGCGCTCGCCATGGGTATCGTGAATGCCGTACTGGCGCCAGGGGACCTGCTCAATCATGCACAGACGGCGGCGCGGTCCTTCAACGTCCTGCCACCGGGCGCGGTGCGAGACACCAAGGATCTGCTGCGTCAGGCGCAGGCAACCCTGGTGCAGGATGCCATCCTGCGCGAGGCAGGTGTCTTCGGGTCGCGTCTCGCGGGCCCGGAGGCGCGCGAGGCCATCGCCGCCATCCGCGAGAAGCGCCCACCCGATTTCGCAAGGTCGGGCTGAAAATGCCGGCACCGGGCGATACCACGCTTTACCGGCTCGCGACACGTGTGGGCCGGCGTCTGCGCAAGGCCGGCGCGCAGGTCGTTACGGCGGAATCCTGCACCGGTGGCTTTCTCGCCAAATGCCTGACCGATCTGTCCGGGAGTTCCGATTTCTTCGATCGTGGCTGGGTGACCTATTCCAATGCCGCAAAGGCGAAACTCCTGGGCGTAAGCCCTTCCTTGCTCGAACGGCACGGGGCCGTCAGCGAACCGGCGGCGTTAGCGATGGCCCGCGGCGGGTTGACGGCCGCGGGCGCGACCGTTGCGGTTGCGGTCACCGGCATCGCAGGCCCCAGCGGTGCGACACCCGGCAAGCCGGTCGGCACGGTCTGGATCGCCTGGGCCAGTCGCTACCGCGGCCGCGTGCGTGCGACGGCACAACATCACCGCTTTAGCGGGGACCGCGATGCCGTCCGTCGCCGCACTGTGGCGGCAGCACTTTCGGGGCTTCTGCAGCCATGAGCACGCCACTGGATCTTCGCGAACATTCAAGGCGCCTGTTCTTCGCGTACTGGCCGGACGCGAAGACGCGCCAATCGCTGATCGAAGCGACCGGGGCGGCCGTCGCCTCCATCGATGGCCAGCCGGTTGCCGCCGCCAAACTCCATGTGACGCTGGCCTTTCTCGGCCGGGTCCCGGGCTCGCGGATACCGGAAATTATCCGGGTCGGCGCGCGCGGCGATTACAAGCCGGCCAAGCTCAACTTCGACCGCCTGGAATACTGGCCAAGGCCCAAGGTCGTTGCGGCGCTCGCGGATGCGATCCCGGAAGCGGGCCAGACCCTGGTCAACACCCTGTGGGAGCGCGTGCTGCCGCTCGGCATCGAGCGCGAGGAACGGCCCTGGCGACCGCATTTCACGCTGGTGCGCCGGGTGCGCCGGCCACCGCCAAAACTCACTATTCCGGTCGTCCATTGGTCCTGCGATCGCCTTGCTCTGGTGGAATCGGTGTCCGGCCCGGATGGACTGCACTACACGCCGATCGCCGAATGGCCGCTGGGCAAGTTCTGAGAGCCAGACCGGGGCCCGGGGTCACGGCCTGAGCCACCCGCTCCCGTAATCTCTCCCCGAAACGGCAAATGAGGCAATCGCGCCGTTTAATGCGCGTACGCCGAGGCCGGTACTTTGTGAAATAATCATCCACCTCATAGGGGCGTCGCGAAATGGAAGACAACCGCAAGAAGGCTCTCGCCGCAGCGCTGAGCCAGATCGAAAAGCAGTTCGGCAAGGGCTCGGTGATGCTCCTCGGCGAGCACCCGGCCAACAACGACATCGAAGTCGTGTCGACCGGATCGCTGGGCCTCGACATCGCGCTCGGCGTCGGCGGCGTGCCGCGCGGCCGCGTGATCGAGATTTACGGGCCGGAGGCTTCCGGCAAGACGACCCTCGCACTTTCCATCATTTCCCAGACGCAGAAGCTGGGCGGCGTCGCCGCCTTCGTGGACGCCGAGCACGCGCTCGATCCCGTCTACGCTGAAAAGCTCGGTGTCAAGGTCAAGGAATTGCTGATTTCGCAGCCGGATACCGGCGAGCAGGCGCTCGAGATCACCGACATGCTGGTGCGTTCGGGGGCCGTGGACATCGTCGTGATCGACTCGGTCGCGGCGCTGACGCCAAAGGCCGAAATCGAGGGCGAGATGGGCGAGATGCAGATCGGCCTGCAGGCCCGGCTGATGTCGCAGGCGCTCCGCAAGCTTACCGGCAATATCAAGCGCTCCAATACGATCGTGCTCTTCATCAACCAGATCCGCATGAAGATCGGCGTGATGTTCGGCAACCCCGAGACCACGACCGGCGGCAATGCGCTCAAGTTCTACGCATCGCTCCGGCTCGACATCCGCCGCATCGGCGCGCTGAAGAGCGGCGAGGAAGTCATCGGCAACCAGACCCGCGTCAAGGTGGTCAAGAACAAGGTGTCGCCGCCCTTCCGCGAGGCCGAGTTCGAGATCCTCTACGGCCATGGCATCTCGCGCGAAGGCGAGCTGATCGACATGGGCGCACTGCACGGCCTGATCGAGAAATCCGGCTCCTGGTACGCCTACAACGGCGAACGCATCGGCCAGGGCAAGGACAATGCGCGCGCGTACCTGCAGCAACATCCGGAAGTCGCCACGGCGATCGAAACGGCGCTGCGGACCCGGCTTCTGCCGGTGCGCCGCCCGGTGGCGGTTGTGAGTGAGGCGGCGGAAGCCTGATCCCGCCGCTACGGCGGCCCCCGATGACCAGCAGGCTGCCCGGCTCGCGGCACTCAAGCTGCTAAACCGGCGTGACTACGGCGCCCGCGAACTAGGCGAGCGCCTCGCCGAAAGTGGCTTTGCGGCTGCGACCGCACAGTTGATCGTCGATCGCCTGGTCCAGGAAAAGCTCCTGGACGACTCCCGATTTGCCGAGCATTTCGTCGCGTATCATGCCAATCGCGGCCAGGGACCCGTTCGCATCGCGCACAAGCTCCGCGAGGCCGGGGTCGCTGCGGAGTTGATTTCGGCTTCGGTTGACGCGGGCTCGGCCGACTGGCGGCGGCGTTGCGCCGAGGCCCGGCACAAGCACTTCGGCGCGCGCGCACCCGGAAGCTGGGCCGAGCGCGGAAAGCAGGCACGTTTCCTGACGCAGCGCGGCTTCAGCTCGGATCAGGTGCGCGCGGCGATCGGCGGGGATCTGGACGGGGAATGATGGCGGCGAAACGAAGACAATCCATGACGAGCGCGGAACTGCGCAGCGCGTTCCTGGAATTCTTCCGGGCGCGCGGCCACGCAGTCGTGCCATCGAGCCCGCTCGTGCCCGGCAATGACCCGACGCTGCTCTTCACTAACGCCGGCATGGTGCAGTTCAAGGACGTCTTCCTCGGCAAGGACCAGCGCAGCTACCAGCGCGCCGCGAGCTCGCAGCGTTGCGTGCGCGCCGGCGGCAAGCACAACGATCTCGAGAATGTCGGTTATACGGCGCGTCATCACACGTTCTTCGAGATGCTGGGCAATTTCAGCTTCGGCGATTACTTCAAGCGCGAGGCGATCGACTACGCCTGGGATTTCGTCACCAGCACCTTGAAGATCCCGCCGGAGAAACTCTGGGTGACGGTATTTCGCGACGACGATGAGGCCGCGGACCTCTGGTTGAAACGGATAAAAGTTGATCCCAGGCGCTTCTTGCGCATGGACGAGAAGTCGAACTTCTGGGCGATGGGCGATACCGGTCCCTGCGGCCCCTGCAGCGAGATCTTTTACGACCACGGCCCGGACGTCGCGGGCGGCCCGCCGGGCTCGAAGGACGAGGACGGCGATCGCTACGTCGAGATCTGGAATCTCGTGTTCATGCAGTACGAGCGTGCTTCAGACGGAACCATGTCGCCACTGCCGAAGCCTTCGGTGGACACTGGCATGGGTCTCGAACGTACGGCCGCGGTGATGCAGGGCGTGCACTCGAACTACGACATCGACCTGTTCCAGGGCCTGATCGCAGCGGCAGCGGAAGCGACGCTTCAGAAGAAGAAGACGAGCCCGTCGCTCCGCGTGATCGCCGATCACATCCGCGCCTGTAGTTTCCTGATCGTGGACGGCG
>JANPCY010000305.1:0-3930 GCA_031431175.1 Steroidobacteraceae bacterium
CGACTCCGCAGACCGGCAAGGTGAGTCACCGCCTCAAGAATGGCGGCGTGAAGCAGGTGGATTTCTTATCCGGGGTGGCCGGCCTCACCACCAAGGATCTCGTCCGCCGCGCGGTTGAGATGGAGGTGCCGGGTATCGGTCAACTGCGGGTGATTCATCCCGTCGATGTGCTGGATAGCCGCATCCAGAATCTGCACCTTTTGCCTGAGAAGCGCACCCGTGCAGGCATCGCGCAGGCAAGACTCGCCGTGGATGTCGCGCGTGCGTTCATTCGGCAGGAGGTTGCGGCCCGCAATGAGAGGGTGGGGCTGAAGCTCCTCGAGCGCGTGGTAGAGATCGCCAGCGATATCGCCGCCGTGCGGGTCTTTCTGCTTTACGGCATCGATCCTCTGGAAGCTATTCCCCTCGAGGATTTCCGCACGACATCGGCACTCCACAAAGTGCGCTGGCCGCAGATCGTCGCGGAAGTTGGCGAGAAGCGGGAGACGCTCAGGAAATTGACGTCCAAGGGCAATAGTCCTGCGGTCCGAAGGCCGTAATCGCCGCTGTGCTGAAAAGCCTGGAAAATATGATTGGCGGTACTGGGATCGAACCAGTGACCCCTGCCGTGTGAAAGCAATAACGGCGTCTTTCCTCGTCTGCCGCTGTCCCGTAAACTCATGATTTCCACAGAAATGCGTGTATAGACGTCCATGAGTGTACAGCATAGACTTTCCGTATGGCGTCCGTACGACACAAGTCTGACCCGCTCAACCCGGTACGGACACCCGTACGGAAACCCGTGCCGTCCGAGCAGCGGGGTTCTAATGAAATCCACAAGGTCGGCGTGCGTAAGGCCCTCAGGCCGCGCAGGGAGCCCTATTGGGGGCCACCGCTCGCGAGGGGCCGCTATGTCGGCTTCCGAAAAATAGCGGACAGAGAGGGCTCATGGATCGCACGGGCGCGTGAAGATGACGGCCACCAGCGGTACAAGTCCCTCGGCATCGCAACGCCGGCACTCGACTATGACGCAGCCTGCAAGGAGGCGCGACGCTGGTTCGCGGACCTTGAGGCCGGCGTCTCGGACGAGGCGATTACGGTTGCGCAGGCCTGCCGGGAGTATGTCGATGACCGCCGTCACCAGAAAGGCCAGACCACAGCCCGGGATGCCGAAATGCGATTCGCCCGCACGGTCTACGGCACGGAGTTGGGGCGCCGGCCGCTATCGAAAGCCCGCACGAATCACATCCTGACCTGGCGCGACAGCCTGCTGCTGGGGAAGGCTTCGGCAAACCGGACGCTGACTACCTTGAAAGCCGCGCTCAACCTGGCCGTACGGCGCCGCCGCGTCTCGGCGATCGCCGCCCAGGAATGGGGAGATGTCAGGCCGTTCCGCGCGGCTGGCAAGCGCCGCGACCTATTCCTGGACCTCCGGCAACGGCGCGCACTGCTCGCGGCTGCGGGCGAGAGCGCACTGCGGGATCTGCTTGAAGCCGCGATGCTGACCGGTGCCCGTGCGGGCGAGCTCGTCAACGCGACCCGGTCGCAGTTCGATGCTCGCACCGGATCCATGACGTTCACTGGCAAGACGGGTCCACGGACGGTTCCGCTCGGACCGCCGGCGCTCGTGCTGTTCAAGCGATTGTCTCGCGGCAAACTGCCTGCTGCACGGATCTTGACCCGCGATGACGGTAAACCGTGGGCGCATTCGGACTGGGACGAACTCGTGCGGGAGGCCGCGACGGCCGCCAGACTTCCCAGCGGGACCTGCCTTTACACGCTGCGGCATTCGTTCATTACGCAAGCGCTTACGGACGGCATGGCAACACTCGATGTCGCGCGGCTGGTTGGGACGTCGATCGGCATGATCGAAAAGCACTACGGCCATCTGGTCGCGAGCGCGGCCAGGGAGCGGCTCGCACTGGTCCGACTTCTATGAGCCGCGCGACAATCGGACGCATAGCATTGTGCGACACTTTGTTTGCAGCCCGAGCGCCCTGTCGCTGAACTTGGTCCAGCCACCAAGTGCCTACTCGCTCGTGGTAGTAGATGACCCGCGTAACGCCATCGGTTGACTAGTCGCCTACGCCGACCACCAGCTTAGGATCAGGAAGTCGCGGCCTGGGCCTGCGCAGTCGGCCGACCGGATTTGGCTGAAAGCGCGAGCGGGAACGCCGGCTGCCGCGGAGGACCGTGGCAGCCGGCGCCGCGCTGCAACGTGCACTCAGCTCTTTTTCGCGCACTCGACGTACACGACCCTTACGATGTCCACGCCTTTGCCGGGATGTCCATGGTGCTCACGCACGTATTTCTTGCATAGGGGAACGTCACTATGCTTCAGTTGCTGCTGGGTCGGTTTTGTCGGCTCTGCCGCCATCGCCGCCGGTTGCAGCCATACCGACATGGCAGCCGTCGTCACGGCGAACAGAATGTGGCGGAGACTTTTGCGAGTGTTCATAGCAATTTCCTCAAAATGTTGTGGGCATGACGTGCCGCGGAACAAACCGCAAGGCCACGCGCGGAATCGATGAAGGCATGGACTGAGGGAAATCAGTCCGTGTGAAATGCGTCTTTAAAGGCGCAGCCGACCGGTGCGCAGGTAAATCCGCTGTTGATCGATCCTGAATGGGGGAGCAACGGCGACGGCCGTCCGCTCGCGCAGAGAAGGGTACGAGCCAGGGAACGCGAATGCAGGCGCCGCCACGTGGTCGGGTGCCAGGGAATTCGCAAAGCGGCGTTCGCTTTGGGCATCGGCCGTCACGGTCGGGCGTGCTGGATCAGGTTGCGCAACGCAACAGATCTCGCTTGCAGAAGCCACGATTGCAGGCGCACCTACTGTCTCGCAAGACTGACCCATGTGGCAGCAGGCGGCACTCTGCGTTGCGATAGCGCACGCTACAGCCGCCGGAATAACTCCCGAAAGGCTGAGCAGAAGAACGGAAAGAGTGACTAGGCGGCGCTTCATGGCTTTAGGGGATTTAGTCAATTCAAGGTAGAAGGATTCGGCGCCCGCGCGAAACCTGACGTTGCGCGCCCAAGCACCTTGAACGGCACCACCTTGTCACCCGCGGAATGAATCGCCGTTACAGACACGCTGGTCTCCGTTCAATTGATCAGTCACTCACAGTAGGCGCCAGGAATGAAAGCGTGACCGACTGGGGCTGTCAGTGCGCCCATCCTTGCTGGATCGGTCACGTTTGGAGACCTGCCGCCTATTGCATCAGGGAGTCCTAGTCATACAGCGTCGTGCTCTGTGACAATCCTCAGAGTATGGATGCAGTTCGCCGTACCGCTATCAGTGACGCCTTGGCGCGCCTTGCCGATGGAGATCGGTCTGCGTTTGCAGTTCTTATGACTGAACTCTGGCCGGTAGTACTGGCCTTTGCGAAGAGAACCGTACGAGAAACCGCGGACGCCGAGGACGTTGCACAGGAAGTGTTTGTGAAAGTGGCATCTCGCATTGCTGACTACGACCGTAACCGCGACGGTATTACATGGGTCTATGCGATTGCGGCATTCGAGATTCGAACGCATTTGCGGCGCTTGCAACGACGTCGAGAAGTCCCGGCTCTGGCGGACGACGCCGAGCCGGCCGATCCGACGCCTGCGCAGGTCGATCTCATGATCGACGAAGAGGTCTCAAAGATGTTGACAGGTGCTCTGGGTGAGCTCAGTGCGGCGGAACGCGTGCTGCTCGGGGTCGGTGAAGGTAGCGTCGATGCGGCGCTCACCGGTACAGTGATTCGCAAACGCCGGCAGCGTGCGCTCGCCAAGCTTCGATCGGCATGGAGCAATCTCTATGATTGATCACGAGAACCTCTTGCGTCGCGCCCGCCGAGCCTACGAGTTGGGGCGATGGAAGATGGCGGCGCGAGTGCTGGCGATTGTCGTCCCCGTGGCAGTTCTTTGCGTTGCCTTGAGCCAGCGCCCCGCGGTAAGTCTCGGTCTTGC
>JANPCY010000306.1:0-2457 GCA_031431175.1 Steroidobacteraceae bacterium
AGCTCGGCAAACCACTTCGCGCCCTTGCGCATGATCGTGGGCACGGCCGCGAAACTCTGGGTGTTGTTGATGGTAGTCGGCCGGCCGTAAAGCCCGAAGCTCGCGGGAAACGGCGGCTTGAAGCGCGGCTTGCCGGGCTTCCCTTCGAGTGACTCCAGCAGCGCAGTTTCCTCGCCGCAGATATAGGCGCCGGCGCCGGCGACGCCGTGCAGGTCGAAGTCGATGCCCGAGCCCTTGATATCGCGCCCAAGCAGCCCATCGCGGTAGGCTTCCTTCAGCGCGGCCTCGAATCGCGGCCAGGGCTCGGCGAGGAATTCACCGCGAACATAGTTGTAGCCGACGGTCGCACCCATCGCATAAGCGCCGATCGCCATTCCTTCGATGATCGAATGCGGGTTGTAGCGCAGGATGTCACGATCGTGGCAGGTTCCCGGCTCGCTTTCATCCGAGTTGCAGACCACGTATTTCTGGCCGGGCGCGTTACGCGGCATGAAGCTCCACTTGACGCCAGTGGGAAACCCCGCGCCACCGCGGCCTCGCAGCCCGGAGGCCTTGACTTCCTCGATGATCGCCTCGCGCGGTGTCTTTTCGCGCAGGATCTTCTCCCATGCCTCGTAGCCACCGCACTTGCGGTAGACCTCGAGTGTCCAGCTGTGGGCATGCTGCAATGGCTCGAAGACGACCTGATTCATTGCGCGCGGCATCGTCTCACTCCACTCCGTCGAGCACCTTGATCGCCGATTCAGGCGTCAGGTTCTCGTGATAGACGTGGTCGACCATCATCATCGGCGCGTTGTTGCAGGCCGCCAGGCATTCCTCTTCGCGTTTCAGGTAGATCCTGCCGTCGGCCGTGCTTTCGCCTGTGCGGATTCCGAGGTGGCGTTCAACGGCCGCGACAATCCGCTCGGCGCCGCACAACATGCAGCTGATATTCGTGCAGATCGAAACATGGATGCGGCCGGCCGGCTTGGTTTCGAACATCGAATAGAAGCTGGCGACTTCATAGACCTGGATCGGTGGCAGTCCGACATGGGCCGCAACCGCGTCCATCAGTTCGGTCGTCAGGTAGCCATGATTCTGGTGCTGCGCCGCACGCAGCGCTGCAATGACTGCGGACCGGCGGCGCTCTGCCGGAAACTTCGCGAGCCAGTGGTCAATCTCGATTCGCGTGTGCTCGGTCAGTATCAACGGTCGATCTCCCCGAACACGATATCCATCGTCCCGATGATCGCCACGACGTCGGCCAGCATGTGGCCACGGACCATTTCATCCATGGCTGATAGGTGCGCAAAGCCCGGTGCGCGGCACTTGACCCGGTAGGGCTTGTTGGCGCCGTCCGATACCAGCCAGACCCCGAACTCGCCTTTTGGCGCCTCGACCGCGGCATAGGTCTCTCCCTCAGGCACGCAATAGCCCTCGGTGAAGAGCTTGAAGTGATGAATCAGCGATTCCATGTCGGCCTTCATCTCGCTGCGGCGCGGCGGCGTGACCTTGTGGTCGTCGAGCATTACGGGGCCAGGATTGGCGCGCAGCCAGTCGACGCCCTGGCGGACAATCCGGTTCGACTGCCGGAATTCCTCGATCCGGCACAGGTAACGGTCGTAGCAGTCGCCATTGATACCGACCGGTACGTCGAACTCGACCCTGTCGTACGCGGCATAGGGCTGTTTCTTGCGCAGGTCCCACTCGACCCCGGAGCCGCGCAGCATCGGGCCCGTGAACCCGAGCTGCAACGCACGCTCGGGCGTGACGACCCCGATATTGACGGTGCGCTGCTTCCAGATGCGGTTGTCGGTCAGCAGCGTCTCGTATTCATCGACGCATTTCGGAAAACGCTCCGTGAAGTCCTGGATGAAGTCGAGCATGGTGCCGGAGCGCGCTTCGTTGCGCCGCGCCGCGTCTCTCTTGCTGCGCGAGCGCGATGCCTGATACCGGGGCATGGTGTCGGGCAGGTCGCGGTAGACCCCGCCCGGCCGGTAGTAGGTCGCGTGCATGCGCGTGCCCGAGACCGCCTCATAGCAATCCATCAGGTCCTCGCGCTCGCGGAACGCATACAGGAAGACCGTCATCGCGCCGATGTCAATCGCGTGCGAACCGATCCACAGCAGGTGATTCAGGATCCGCGTGATCTCGTCGAACATCACGCGGATGTACTCGGCGCGCACAGGTACGCGGATGCCGAGCAGGTTCTCGATCGCGCGCACATAGGCGTGCTCGTTGCACATCATCGACATGTAATCGAGTCGGTCCATGTAGCCGATCGACTGGTTGAACGGCCTGGATTCGGCGAGCTTCTCGGTTCCACGGTGCAGCAGGCCGATGTGCGGGTCGGCCTTCTGGATCACCTCGCCGTCCATCTCGAGCACCAGGCGCAGCACGCCGTGCGCCGCCGGATGCTGCGGGCCGAAATTCAGCGTGAAGCTCTGAATCTCAGACATTGCCGCCGCTACCCGGCAC
>JANPCY010000307.1:0-2684 GCA_031431175.1 Steroidobacteraceae bacterium
CACCAGCCCGCTAAATCCCGCTCTGTATATTGGTGGGCGTCCAACCGATCATCTCATCGCAACCTAGGCCGCAACCGAGCAAGAAAAAAAAGCGGGCATTGGTCAGCAAAGATCATGGAAGTTTTCATCTGCGCCGGGGAAACGGCATTCCATGAATTTCTGGAGCTTCAATAGTTCCGCGCCCTCGGCGTGGGCGATGGCAGCGCAGATGCGCTCGCGCACTTGCTCCGGGCCACCAACGAAATGGTTCGTGACGATGTTCCCCCGAGCCATTCGCTTTGCAAGCGGACTGCTGCGCCTGTCAGCGACAATTGCCTTGAGTTGCGCCAGCGACTGAGTTGGCGGCGACGGGGGCTTTCCGCGCGCGGAAGCGAGAATCGTCGCGATGTCGCGGTCGCCGTCGATCGGTGTTTCGCGCTGGCTTTCAAGACGGCGCAATCTTTCGTCATGCTTGTGAGTTTTCACCGTGCCGGCTCTCAGGCAAGATCGTCAAAGGAATCATCCGCAATGCGCTCGGCGGTCGGAGTGGGGAGCTTGCCTTCCAGTGCCAGCAATCTGCGCTCCACGCTGTCCGCTGTCACCGCGTTTTGATAAATATCAATCAGACGAAAGAGGCGCTCGCCCGCTTCAGCACTGATTTGCCCTGTAGCGACGCCTTCCAGCACGGCTGTGCAGCGGGCTTCGAACGTAACAGCAGTCGCTAAACTCGGCAGAAAAACTTTTTCTCTTTCTGGGCTTGGGATCGGGCTAAGGCGCTCCAACAAAATACGGATGCCGGCTGCGGAATCCTTGCCGTCGGCAGAGCGGGCCAACGCAAGGGCTTTTGCAACAAGTTCTTCTCGATGCGGTTCGATAAGCTTGCGCGTCTGTGAAGCCTGGGAGGTGGAGCCTGCGCGGCCCGATGGGTTTCCCGGTAGGTAGTGCCCGGTTTTCGGATCGCGTAGTTCGAGTAGTTCGTCGTTTTCTTCTGGCATCAGACGGGTCAGGGAACAATGCGCTCGATCTCGCCGTGCAGCTTGTCGCCGACTTCCAGCAAAGCCGGAAGCCGCGCCAGGAACTGCTCGATGCTCGATGCGAGCGCAGCAGCTTGCGGCGCGGCCAGTCTCTCCGCGAGGTCCGCCAGCGCCGCCTGCACGTCGTCATTCACCTGGCCGAAGGCGCGAAGCTGCTCCACAGCTTCGCGCAGTGACTCCGCGTCGATATCGCCCCAAAGGCTTCGTTGCGCTCGCGCAGGATCGCCTCTGTGACAGTCAGGTGGGCATAGTTTTCCTTCCGCGCCGCCTCGGCGCGCGCGATTGCGGCAGTGGATTGAGCACGCGCAGCGGTGAGCAGTTCCTGGCACTGGCTCTTGGTCTTCACGCCCCGATCGAGTAATGAGGCGATCTCGGTAACACGCGCCAGGAAGGCGTCAAGGGCAGCGTTTCTCGACTGCTCGTAAAGCATCGCGGGGTCTTGGATCATGATGTCTCCTGGGATGTTTCAAGTTCCTTACCTGCTGCCGCTACGATCGCCGCGATTACTTCGGCGTTCCTGCTCAGGCCGGACGACTTCAACAGGATGCGCAGCGTGGAATCGCTCTGGATGTAGTGTCGCGCCTCTGCCTCTGCCGATGCCTTCGCAGCAGGTGCCAGCTTGATGTAGATGGGTTTCAGGTACAACGGCGTGCCGGCTCGACAGTGCGCGCAGCGCATACCCGGATACGGCTTGTGGGAGTGGACCTCGTTGCAGTACGGGCAAAGGTAACTCCACTTCCCGTCCGAGGCGGTGCATTGAAAGGTCGGATGGCGTGCCTCGGTCATGGGTCACTCGCCATGATGCGCGCGGCAGCAATTTGAAAAGCGGGCAGCGTCGAGCAGTTCCTGTCGTCGGCGATGTAGCTCAGGTCGCGATGCGCGCGGTGGAAATATTTCACAAGCTGCGTGCCGCGTTCCCCGAACGCATCCTGCAATAATCGGATGGTGTCTGCGGCCTCGCGGTTGAGTTCGTGCGAGAGCAGTTTCAACGGGCCAGGCTTCGAGGCGAGAATGCCAAGGGCTTTGCGCATTTGCGCTACGGTTTGCACGTCGGCGAACAAGGTCTCGGCTTCTGCGCGGGTGAACTGCGTGCTGGTGTCGGGGAGCATCACAGTTTTCCTTGTGAACGAAGGTGTCTCGCTTTAAGAGCGAGAAGCTGAATCGTTTCTGGATCATTACCCATCCCGGATTCGGCAATCCACTCGGCGAATCGATCGTCTTTTTCTACGAGCCGGCGCGCGTCTTCGAGCATGCGTGCAGCCTCGGTGCGGTTGCCGTGGGTCATCGTCAGCAGTCGATCGAGGGATTCATCCCGCATGCGGTCGGCATCACCGACCGTAAGTTCGATGCCACGCAGTTGCCGTGCACGACTGAAAAGCTCCTTGGCGTCCTGTACAGAAAATTCGTTGTCAGCAAGAATTTCACTGAACTCGGCGTGCGCGATGTCGAGCAGTTCGAGAGGTTCGTTCGCGCCAGGGGTCCGAAAATCCTTCGGCGAGAATGCGTCCATGTACATCGGTCCTGCTTTGAAAAGCCGCCTGGACGGGTCAAGCCTGCGAGCGGCTAGAATTTCTGGTGGTGCGCCGTCATAGCTCTCGCGCTCGACCATCGAAGGAAACATCCGATCGTTGCGCGCCTGCTCGTCGGCATCTAGTGCAGGGGCACTAGCAT
>JANPCY010000308.1:0-3106 GCA_031431175.1 Steroidobacteraceae bacterium
AGCTTCTTCTTGTCCACCGCGGTCTCGAGCGTCAGCAGCGAGCGCAGTTGCGCGTCGCGATTCTGCTCGACCACGAAGATTGTCTGGTGCGTGGCCAGGAATTCCTCGACTTCCGCTCCGAACGGGAAGCCGCGCGCGCGCAGGTAGTCGATCGCCGTCCCTGAGCGGCGCAGGAGCGCCAGCGCCTCGCGCACCGGCGCGTCGCAGGAACCCAGGCTCACGATCCCGACCTGGGCGCTGCGGCCTTCGATGACTGCCGGCGGGACCAGCCGCGCCGCCGTACTGAACTTGCGCGTCAGGCGTTCCATGACGTCCTGGTATTCCGCGGAATCTTCCGTATATGCGCCATAGCGGTTGTGACCGGACCCGCGCGTGAAGTAAGCAGCTTTCGGGCTGACACCCGGCAGCGTGCGATACGGGATGCCGTCGCCATCCGGGTCAAGGTAGCGATGAAATTTTCCGAGTCCCGCGATCTGTTCGTCACTCAGCATCTTGCCGCGGTCCGGCTGGTAACTGTCGTCCCACTTGAAATCAGGCGCCATCCAGTCATTCATGCCGATATCGAGATCGAGCAGCACGAATACGGGCGTCTGCAGGCGCTCGGCCAGGTCAAAGGCCTTGACCGCCATCTGGAAGCATTCCTCGGGTGAATCCGGGAACAGCATCACGTGGCGCGTATCGCCATGCGAGGCATAGGCACAAGCCAGCAGATCGCATTGCTGCGTGCGGGTCGGCATTCCGGTCGAGGGTCCCACGCGCTGCACATCGAAAATGACGGCCGGCACCTCGGCGTAATAGGCGAACCCGATGAACTCCTCCATCAGCGAAATCCCGGGGCCGCTCGTCGGAGTGAATGCCCGCACCCCATTCCACGAAGCCCCGATCACGACGCCGATGGCCGCGAGCTCGTCCTCGGCCTGCACGATCACATAATCATTCTTGCCGGTCTTCGGGTCGACCCGATGGCGCGCGCACAGTGACCGGAACGCATCCATCAGCGAGGTGGACGGTGTGATCGGATACCAGGCACCGACGGTCGCGCCGGCATAAAGACAGCCGAGCGCCGCCGCAGTGTTGCCGTCGATCATGATGTGGCCGGCCGTCGCATTCATGCGTTCGATGCGCATCGCCAGCGGGCAGTCGAAATGCTCCTTCGCGTAGCGATAGCCGATCTCGATCGCCTTCATGTTCGAATCGACGAGTGCCGGCTTCTTCGCAAATGTCTCGGCCAGCAGCGTGCGAATGACTTCGAGGTCGAGATCGATGAGCGCCGCGAGCGTACCCACATACATGACGTTCTTCATCAGCGTGCGGGCCCGCGCGCCCTCGAAATTTTCGTTACAGAGCTGCGCAAACGGCACGCCGCAGGTCTTGATGTCGTCGCGTGCCAGCAGCGTGTTGCTCGGCCAGGTTGAGTCATACACCAGGCAGCCGCCGGCGCTGACCTCGCGCACGTCGCGCGAATAGGTCTCGGCGTTCATTGCCACCATGACGTCCACGCGCCCGGCACGTGCCCGCCAGCCCTCGCGCGTCACGCGGATCTCGTACCAGGTGGGCAGGCCCTGGATATTCGACGGGAAGAAATTCTTGCCGACGACCGGCACGCCCATCCGGAAGATCGCCTTCATGACCAGCGAATTCGCGCTGGCGGATCCCGATCCGTTGACGTTTGCGAACTTGACCGTGAAATCGTTTACGCGCGGCGAAGCGCTGGCTCGCTCAGGCATCGGGCCTCATCCTCGGCATAGGGAATCTTGATCCAGGATTTCTGCATTTCCCAGGCATCCGTCGGACAGCGCTCCGCGCACAACCCGCAGTGAACGCAAAGATCCTCGTCTTTGACCATGATGCGGCTCGTCTGTTTCAAGGGCTCGGAGACGAATAATGGCTGGTCCGGATTCTGGCGCGGGGCTTTCAGGCGCGCGACGACATCCTGCTCGTCGCCATTCGCCGTGATGGTCAGGCAGTCAGTCGGACAGATGTCGATGCAGGCGTCGCATTCGATGCATAGGCCTGCGTGGAACACGGTCTGGATGTCGCAATTCAGGCAGCGCGCAACCTCTTCTGCCGCGCGCCCGGAATCGAAACCGAGCTCGACCTCGATATTGAGGCGCTTGAAGCGATCTTTCAGGCTGACGTGCGGCATCAGCCGCCGCGCTGAAGCGTCGTAGTCGTTCTTGTACGACCACTCGTGCATGCCGACTTTGCGGCTTTGCAAATTGACGCCGCGCGGCATTCGCTCGGCAAGCGGCGTGCCGATGCAATGCTTGTGGATCGAGATCGCCGCCTGGTGACCGTGTTCGACGGCCCAGATGATGTTCTTGGGGCCGAATGCGGCGTCGCCGCCGAAAAATACGCCGGGGCGCGTCGACTGGAACGAGACCTTGTCGATATTCGGGACGTCCCACTTGTCGAACTCGATGCCAAGGTCACGCTCGACCCATGGAAAGGCGTTCTCCTGGCCGATCGCGAGGATCACGTCGTCGCACGGAATGAACAATTCCTCGACCACGCGCTGGTCCTTGATGTCGGCGCCATTCATCACGTACTCGAGGCGCTCGAAGGTCATGCCTTTGAGTTTCCCTCCTTCAACGACAAAGGCCTTGGGCGCGTGATTGACGATGATCTCGACGTTCTCTTCTTCGGCATCCTCGAGTTCCCATTCGGAGGCCTTGAAGAAGCCGCGGGGCTTGCGCGCCATCACCTTGACGCTTTTTGCGCCGAGCCTGAGCGAGGTGCGGCAACAATCCATCGCCGTGTTGCCGACGCCGATGATCAGGACCCGCTCGCCGATCTTGTCCACGTGCTCAAACGCCACGGACTCGAGCCAGGCGATGCCGATGTGGATGCGGTCCGTGTCGGCGCGACCCGGCAAGCTGAGTTCCTTGCCTTTTGGCGCACCGGTGCCGACGAACACGGCGTTGAACCCGCCCTCATCCAGCAGCTTGCGCATGCTTGCCACCGGCGTGCCGAGGCGCAGGTCCGCACCCATGCCGACCACATAACCGATCTCTTCGTCCAGCACCTGCGCAGGTAGCCGGAATGAAGGACTGTTGGTGCGCATCAGCCCGCCGGCAATGGCGTACTGCTCGAAGATCACGACCTC
>JANPCY010000309.1:0-2276 GCA_031431175.1 Steroidobacteraceae bacterium
GGGCGCCGACGTGATCGTGGTCGACGGCATGCAGGGTGGCACGGCGGCTACGCAACTCGCCTTCATCGAACATGTCGGGATTCCCACGCTTGCGGCGGTCCGGCAGGCGGTTGAGGCGCTCGAGGAATTGAACGTGAAAGAGCAGGTGCAGCTGATTGTCTCTGGCGGTGTCCGTACCGGAGCGGACGTCGCCAAGGCCCTGGCCCTGGGTGCGGATGCGGTTTCGATCGGGCAGGGGATTCTGATGGCGCTGGGCTGCAATTCACACAGCTACGTGCAGGGAGGGAAACACTACTCGGCTGAAGCCGACTATCGGCTGCTCAAGACGGCGCCAGGCTACTGTCATCATTGCCATACGGGCCGCTGTCCGGTCGGAGTGACGACGCAGGATCCGGAGCTTGAGCAGCGCCTCGAGCCCGAGGTTGGCGCCAGGCGCGTCAGTAATTACCTGAAGACCCTCAACATGGAACTCACGATGATCGCGCGCGCCTGTGGCAAGCAGAACGTGCATCACCTCGAGCGCGAGGATCTCGCCGCGCTGACCATCGAAGCCGCCGCGATGTCGGGCGTGCCGCTGGCGGGCACCTCGTGGATCCCGGGAGCCGTGCCGAACTGAATCGGGCTGACGCCGGCTGAAGCAGTCATATCCCGCTCCCTGCAAACGGGGAGCGGGATGGGGCGTCTCACATGCGCTCTGGCGAGTGCTCGCCCTGCACGGCCTTGAGCAGGTTGTCACCCTCACGCAGCTTGCGGGCTTCTTCTTCCCACTGGCGGCCTTCCCCCCGCATTTGAATGACGTGCCAGCCAATCCAGAAGACCAATAGCGCGATGACCATCGCGGTCTCCCACCCCACGAAGGGGTAGAGAGGGCCGAGGTCGAACATGGCGCCGCCCCAGTCGCTGAAGGATCCTGTGTTCACAGTTACTTACTCCTCGGCCGTATTACTTAGCCGGGCGCGTCGCCCGGGCTTCCTGAAGGACAGCGTTCCTGATTTCCTCGTCGTCGCGTATCACTTCGGCATGATTCGCGAAGTCGAGCCCCACCAGTTCGACCTCACGCGGGACGCGCAGTAAGCCGAACTTCTTCAGCAGCCACGACAGCGCGTATCCTGGAATGAATCCCAGCACCCAAAACATGATCATGGCACCGGCGAACTGGCCCCAGGGAGTGATGCGTGCCCACGGCTCGGCATGGCCGAGCAGCGCGTCCGGCGAGGCCGGGTAGCCCCACAGCACGAAACCCGCAGCACACACGCCCAGGAACCCGGCATAACCGTGAACCGCCACTGCACCGACGGCATCGTCGATCTTGAAGCGCCGCTCGACCCAGAAATGCAGCTTGTAGATGATCACCACGATAATTGCGGCAATCAGCAGCGCCTGAATCGGATGATAAAGGTCATTGCCGGCCGAGGCAGAAATGATGCCGGCCAGACCGCCGGAAAACGTCCAATAGGCATCGCCCTTGGAAACGATGTAGCCGGCCATCAGGCCGCCACACAGCGACATGATGAAGTTGAACGTGACGGCCGAGAGCGTGGTCGGCTGCAGATAGATGTTGGTCGCTGACCAGAACACCCCGTCTCCCGGCTGCACGTCGTAGATCGGGATATTGCAAGCCGCGTAGAAGCCCCAGAAACCGGTGTAGATCAGGAACAGCCCGATGCATACCAGCCACGGATTCTGCGGCGGGATGTTGCGCGGTGTACCGTCGGCCCTGAATTTGCCTATGCGCGGGCCTAGATTAATGAGCACGGCCAGAGCAGTGCCACCGGCGATCGCGTGCACGACGCCCGAAGCGTATGCGTCGTGATAGCCCAGCAGCTGGACCATCCAGCCGGACGGATGCCAGCCCCAGGAGGCGTCGATAATCCAGGTGACCGAGCCGACCATGACGGCAATCAGCCAAAACGCTCCGGACCTGGCGCGTTCGATAATCGAGCCGGAAATGATCGAGGCGGTGGTCCAGGAGAACAGCAAGAATGCGCCCCAGAAAACGCCGTTGAGCCGCGCCCACAGGGCTGTGTCCGCCGCCGTGATATCGGCACCGTGCGGCGCGCCACCCATGTGGGTGGCCATCAACTCGTTCCACGGCTCGGCAAACGGCGCCGGGACCAGCCCGCCCGTGATGCCCGGACCATTCACCATTGCGGAATAGAGCCACCAACCAAACAGGTAGAAAGTGACGCCGACGACGGGGATCACCATCGTGTTTTTGACCAGCGTGTGGAGGTGATTCTTGCGTCGCGCAACGCCGACTTCGTAGGTGCAGAAGC
>JANPCY010000310.1:0-2817 GCA_031431175.1 Steroidobacteraceae bacterium
CCCGGTCCAGGCGGCCGTAGAAGCGCGCCGCGCCGGGCCTACATGCGTTTGTTCATGCCGCTCTACCTGCGGCGCGCGGCGGTCGCAATCTCGGTGTCACAGCTGACGACCGACGATTTCCGGCGCATCTTCCGGCTATCCGAAGCTAAGGTCCGCACGGTTTATTTTGGTCCTGCGCGCCATTTTCGGCGCGTGACCGACGAGACGGCACTGGCCGCCGTGCGCGCGAAGTACCGACTGCCCCGGCAATTTCTGTTCACGCTTTCAAAGACCGGCGACCGCGGCCGCAAGAACATTGGCGGTGTCTTCGAGGCCTTCGCGCGGCTGTACGGGAAGATTCCACACAAGTTGGTGGTTGGTGGCAAAGGCTGCGAGCAGTTCCGAGACGAATACCGGCTGCCGGCGGAGGGCTGGGGGCGTGATGTGCTGTTCCCGGGCTGGATGGATCAGGCGGACCTGCCGGCCGTGTACAGCGCATCCGAGCTGTATCTCTACCCTTCAATGCAGGAAGCGTTTCCAATTCCGATCGCCGAGGCCATGGCCTGTGGTACGCCGATCGTCACCTCGCGCGCCAACGGCCTCGAGGAAATCGCCGGATCGGCGGCGCTGTTCGTGGATCCGCAGGATTCCAACGGGATAGCCGCTGCCGTGCAGCGAGTCATCGGTGATCCAGGGCTGCGCCAGCGACTGGTTGCCGCTGGCCTCGAGCGCGCGCAGATATTTTCCTGGGAGGCTTGCGCCCGGCAGACGCTCACGATCCTGGAAGAGGTTGCTCGCGGGCGCAGCAGCGGCCGGCTGCCGGCGCAGGGCCGCGCCGCATGACGATTGCGCCGCTGACCTTGCTCGAGGGTCGGGTGCTCGTCATCGCACCGCATCCGGACGACGAGTCGCTGGGTTGCGGTTTGTTGCTCGCGAGCCGACCGCACAAGGAAAGCTCGCACATCCTGTTCGTCACGCATGGATCGCATTCGCCGGAACACACCGACGGCGCATCGGAATCCTCGCGGCGGAAGCTCGCAGAAATCCGCGAGCGCGAGGCGCGCGAAGCGGCATCCGTCCTCGGCCTGCCGCAGGCGAATGTCGAGTTCCTGGGGCTCGAGGACGGAACCCTGGCCGCCCAACCGGAGCGACTGACGTTTGCACTCGTGGACTACGTTCGTTGCATCGGCGCTGAGCAGTTGCTGATCCCATTCCGCTATGACCGCCACCCCGACCACCTGGCGATCAATCGCGTAGTGACCCGCGCACACGCGGATGGCGCGATCACGGCGAGGGTTTTCGAGTATTTCGTCTATAGCCACTGGCGCCTGCTGCCGGGCGCTGACATTCGCGCCTGCGTGGCAGCGGCCGAGCTGCGAAAGCTGGAACCCGGCCCGGGGCCGGCGGCGGCGCTCAAGCGCCGCGCGCTCGAATGCCACCGCAGCCAGACGACGTGCTTCCATGAATGGCAGAGCCGCCCGGTGCTGACGCGCGAATTGCTGGATCGTGCCTGCTCCGGACCCGAGCTCTACCTGTTGCAGGATCCGGCACGCCCGGGCCGGCAGATTCTTGCACGCGCGCGCCACTGGATTCCCATTGCGCACCGCCTCGAGCCGCCGTTGAAGCGCTGGAAGGATCGATTGTCCGGCTGGCAGGGCCGCTGATGGCCAGTCTCGGCCGCCCAATCCGCGTCGTCTTCTTCGGCGGGGCCGATCTTCAACCTGGCGCGCGTCGCTTCATCGCGATGCTCGAGGCCCACCCCGACATCGACCTCGTTCTCGGTTACTGCGAGGGTCGCGGCAGCGCCTTCGCCGACCTTTGGCGCCGCCGCGGCATTTTATCGGTGCCGGTGCGTACTTTCGTACTTGTTGGCGAGTGCCTGCAGTTCTTTCGACGACCGCAGGAATGGTTCCGACTGCGCCGGCTCGCGGCACGCGCCGCTGCGAAGTTCGTGATGGAGCCGGATCTGCATGCGCCGGCGGTGCTCGAACAATTGCGATTGGCGGCGCCCGACCTCGGCGTCATTTACGGCGGTCCGATCCTCAGGCCGGAGCTGTTCGGTATGCCGGCTCTCGGCACGCTCGGCATTCACCACGGCCGGGTGCCGGATTACCGCGGCAAGAAGACGACGTTCTGGGAGATGTACAACGGCGAGACCAGCGCCGGCATCACGATCCAGCGTGTCACCGCTGGCCTCGACAAAGGCGACATCGTCCGGCGCGGCGAGGTCCCCATCGGGCGCAAGAGCTACAACCGTGTGTGGCGCGAAGTCGAAGAGCAGGGCTGTCGGCTGTTCGTCGATGCGGTGCTCGCGCTCAGCTCAGGGCGCGCCGAGTTCACGCCACAGCCGCCGGGTCACGGCGTGCTGTACAAACAGCCCTCGGCCCGCGACTTACTGCGATTCTGGCGGCGCCGTTGGCTGCGACACCCGCACCCGAAAGTGCCGCCGTGATCGCGCTGCTGCCACCATTGCGGCTGCTGCTCGCAACGGAAACCTTTGCGCCGGAAATCGGCGGCGGCGAGCGCCAGGCCGCGTTGCTCGCCCGCGGCCTGCAAAGGCGAGGGCATACGGTCACGGTACTGACACGCCGCTCGCGTGCGGGCTCGCCTGCGGAGGCGGTCGAAGACGGTGTCCGGATTATCCGCATTCCGCCGGTGGGGCCTGGCCGGCGCGCCCGATGGGTCCTGGCGCTATGCGCGCTGCCCGCGCTGTATCGGCTGCGCCGCGATTACGACATCGTGCTGGTCTCGGGTTATCGGACGCTCGGCCTGCCGGCGGCTCGCCGGGCGACGGCTGGTTTGGGTCCCGTGAGCTACTAATCGGGGCGGCCGGATTCG
>JANPCY010000311.1:0-2305 GCA_031431175.1 Steroidobacteraceae bacterium
GGACCGGCGTGTGGCGCGACTGGCTCAACCGGATAGCGCGAATGGTCGTAGAACTGGCCGCTGAAAGAGCCGTACACGCCATCGTCGAGGTAATACCACCAGCGCCCGTCACGCATCGAGCGGCCCATCACCGTGGTCAGGCAGAAACCCGCCGGTCCGCAGATGTAGCGCCCGGGCTCCGAGATCACGCGTATTCCCTTTGGCAGTCTGGCGAGCGCCGCGCGGATCGGCCGGCAGAATTCGCCGATTACCGGCGCTGGCTGCCGGTAGTCGATTGGAAACCCACCACCGATATCAAGAACTTCAAGCGGCGGGAGGCCGCGGCCTGCTGCCTCCGATATTACCTGGGAGCAGATTTCAATGGCGTGCGCATGAGTGTCCGCATTCCGGACCTGCGAGCCGACGTTGAAAGAAAGCCCGATGACCGTGACGCCCGCGCGCGCCGCGGCCTCGGCGAGCGCAATGGCGGCCCCAGGATCACATCCGAATTTCCGCGACAGATCCGCCATCGCATCCGTGTTGCGAAAAGCCACGCGCAACAACAGTCGTGCCCGCTCGCGATAGGGCGTGAACTTGGCTATCTCGTCCGGGTTGTCGACGACGAAAGTCGTGACTCCATAATCGAGGGCCTTGCGGATATCTTGATCACGCTTGATGGGGTGCGTGTGGATGCAGCGCCCAGGCGCAATGTCCGCCGCGCGGACCAGGTCTACCTCGCCGTTGGTCGCGAGATCGAACCAGGCGCCTTCCCCGGCCAGCGCCTTCACGACAGTTGCATGGGGTTGCGGCTTCAGCGCGAAGTGCAGGTCCACGCCGGGCAGTGCCGCCGCAAGTGCGTGGTACTGGCGCCGGATGACGTTGCAGTCGATCAGGAGCAGCGGCGAGCCGAAGCGGGCGACCAGCGCGGTCAGCGCCGCCTCGCCGTAGGGCTCGGCGAGACGAAGCTCCAGGTCGGAGGCACGATTCATGATAGCAGCGGATCCACCAGCTTCATCAACCGGTCGAGCGCACCCCGATTTTCATCCAGTACGCCGCGCCCGGCCGCGCCCATCGAATTGCGCAACTCCGTATTGCCCAGCAAGTCTGAAACGGCCTCGCCAAGCTGTCGGGTGTCAGCGACTATGCGCGCTGCGCCCGCTTCAAGCAGCAGGCACGCAACCGCCTCGCTGTTGAAATTGTGAGGCCCGGTCAGCACGGGGCGGCCCAGCGATGCGGGCTCCAGAAGATTGTGGCCGCCGATCGGCACCAGGCTGCCGGCGACGAAGGCAACATCGGCCGCGACATAGAACATCATCAATTCGCCCATCGTATCGCCCAGCATCACCGAAGTTTCGCGCGGAATCGGTGTGCCACTCGAGCGGTTCGTGAACGCCTCGCCACGCCGGGCCAGCAGTTCGCGCGCGACTTCAAAGCGCTGCGGATGCCGTGGTACCAGGAGCAGCAGCGCCTCGGGAAATTGCCGGAGTACGACGCGGTGCGCGTCGAGTATCATTTCCTCCTCGCCCTCATGAGTGCTGCCCGCGACCCAGATCGGCCGGCCCGGGGCATTTGACTCCCGCCAGCGGGCACCGCGCCCTTCGATCCCGGCCGGCGCCTGGAAATCGAATTTGATATTTCCGGTCACGTGCGTACGCGCGGGACTTGCGCCGATGGAGCGGAAGCGCATTGCGTCGGTTTCGCTTTGCGCCGCAATGACGATACCGTGCGACAGAGTCTGTCGGAACAATGGCACCAGGCGCCGGTAGCGCTTGACCGAACGCGGCGAAATGCGCGCGCTCGCGAGCACCAGCGGCACTTCGCGACGGCCACATTCTGCATAAAGGTTCGGCCACAGCTCGGTTTCGAGGATCATCGCGAGCCGCGGCCGTGCGCGGTCGAAGAATCGCCGCACCGACCCTGGCAGATCGAACGGTACATATCGCAACCACACGGAATTGCCGAACAGCTGCCTTGCTCGCGCCGCTCCGGTCGGCGTGACCGTCGTCAGGAGCAGCAGATGGCGCGGATGACGCACCAGTAATTGCTTGACCAGCGATTCGGCGGCCTGTACTTCGCCAACCGACACCGCGTGGATCCATATTGTTTCGCCGGGCAGCACTGGCCCGAAGCCAAAGCGCTCGCCTAGACGCTCACGGTAGCTGGGATCGCGCAGCCCGCGCCACAAATGCATCAGCAGCGCTGGCGGCGCCGCAAGATAGATCAGGACATTGTAAATGAGGCGCATCGGTATTCAGCCATCGTGCGCGGAGCGCAGCACTGAGAATCCGGCCTGCCACTCGATGCGGCCCGCGGTGATCTTGGCCAG
>JANPCY010000312.1:0-4716 GCA_031431175.1 Steroidobacteraceae bacterium
CGGGCTCGACGTCCTGCATGGCACCGACGAGGTCGCGGCCGGTGGCCACCGGCTTGGCATCGATCGCGACGATGACATCGCCCCCCTGAACGCCAGCCTCCGCCGCGGCTCCACCCGGGCTGACCCCGTTGACCTTCACGCCGCCACCGGCTTCGGTGGCGCCGAGATTGACGCCGAGCATGGCGCGCCGCGGTGGCAGGAACATTTCGAACTCCCGCCCGGCCTGTGGGCCACCGGCTTCGGCGGATAGTTCCGCAACTTCGCGGGCCGCGGCCTCGAGCCGCTGCTGGGCATCCTCGAGGCGCATTTCAAGCGTGGCTTCATCGCTTGCCTGAGCGAATGCGGGTGCTGCCACGCAACCCAGTGCCGCTGTTGCCATGACCGCCATAATTATCCTGTTCATCGTGACCTCCGGGTCATCAGAGTGGGCTGGCCACATCCGCGTAGCGGACCTGCACCAGCGAATTCATCAGTTCGACGCGCTCGCGCCAGAGCCGCTCGGCGTGTTCCGGCGCATTCGGCTCGAGCGTGAAGAGGCTCAGCCGGTCATCGACAAATGCCAGCCGGTCTTCGAGCTGCGATACCGTGAATGCCGTGCTGCCGCGTATGACACGCATTTCCGGCAGTGCCGCGAGCACCAGCTCGAGCCTGGCATTTTCCGCGCGCACGGCGTCGCCCGTGACGATGGCGGGATCGGAAGCCAGCGAATTCCCGTACCTCAGTTCACCCTGAGTCGATTGCAGCTGCCAGGCGAGTCCCGCCACGGCTGCCAACGCTGTGGCTGCGATCGCGATCGGCCAGTGCCGGGATTCCCCGGCCTCGCGCAGCTTGCGCGCTGCCTGGATAGCCTCCCAGCCGTCCGGGGGCGGCTCGAATTCCGGCAGAGCCGCCAACCGGCCGCTCCATTCACTCAGGCCGGTGTGCATGGTGCGCCCTCCTTGTTGATTTCGGCGCCTGCAAGAAGGTCACGAAGGCGAGCGTGGGCACGCGCGAGCTGGGTCTTCGAGAAACTGGGGCTGCGCCCCAGCGCTGTCCCGATTTCAGCGTGTGTATAGCCCTCGACATCGTGCAGCCAGACCACGGCGCGCGTAAGTGCCGGCAGGCGCATCAGGGCTCGCTCAAGACCGGGATCGGCAGCGGCCGCTATTCCCGGGCTGCCCGACCTGAGACTTTCCAGACGGCCCGGATCCGTGTCCAGCCATTCGAGGCTGCGATGCCAGGGTGAACGCAGGTACATCAAGGCCCGATTAACGGCGATCGAACGGATCCATGCAGTAAGCGGGCAGCGGCCCTCGAATGTGCCGATGTGCTCGAGCACATCAACAAACGTCTCCTGCAGTAATTCCTCCGCGATCGCCGGTCGTCGCACCAGGCGGCGCAACAGCGTGTAAAGCGGCGCTGCGGTCGCCCGGTAGACAGCCTCGAGCGCCAGCTTGTCGCCCTGACGGGCAGCGAAACTGACCGATTCGGGTATGGATATGTCCGCAATCCTGGGCATCAGGGGTTTAGATGCCCCAGGGGCGGAAAAGGTCGCAAACTGGTGCCGAGGGCGAGAATCGAACTCGCATGACCTTGCGGTCGGCAGATTTTGAGTCTGCTGTGTCTACCAATTCCACCACCCCGGCGCTGCGGGGGCGAGTATAAATCGGGCCATGAACTTCTGCTCCAGCTGCGGGTCGCGCGTCGTCCTTCGCATTCCTGATGGCGACCACCTGCAGCGCCAGGTCTGCACGACATGCGCCACCATTCACTACGAAAATCCAAAGCTGGTGGCCGGCTGCGTGCCGGAGCACGACGGACTAATCCTCCTGTGCCGGCGCGCGATCGAGCCACGACGGGGCTATTGGACGATCCCGGCGGGTTTCATGGAAAACGAGGAGACCCTGCAGCAGGCGGCCGCACGGGAGTGCTGGGAGGAGGCGCTTGCGCGGGTCGAGATCGGTAGTCTCTGCGCGATCGTGCATGTGTTGCATGCACATCAGGTGCACGTGATGTTCCGTGCCATATTGGCGGAGCCGTCCTACGGCGTTGGTGTCGAGAGTCTCGAGGTGATGCTGTGCTCCAAGGCGGAGATCCCCTGGCCGGAAATTGCTTTCCCGAGTGTGGCTTTCGCGCTCCGCAGGTACCTCGACGACCGCGCCGCGGGCACGCAAGGCCTGCATTTCACGACCATCGACATGCGCCTCCCGGGCCGCTAGGAGCGACTGCCGTACCGGCTCGCCTGTGGCACAATGCGCGCCGCCGCGAAACGCGCCTGGAGTCACCGGGATGACATTCGTCGTCACCGAAAGCTGCATCAAGTGCAAGTACATGGACTGCGTGGAGGTCTGTCCGGTGGACTGCTTTCACGAAGGGCCGAACTTCCTGGTCATCGACCCGGAAGAATGCATCGACTGCACGCTTTGTGAGCCCGAGTGTCCGGTCGAGGCAATCTTTTCCGAAGAAGAACTGCCGGCGGGACAGGAACAGTTTCTCGCCATCAATGCCGAGCTGACAAAAGGATGGCCGGTGATCACGCAGCGCGGCGAGCCGCCCGCCGATGCGGACGCATGGAAGGACGTCGCAGAGAAATTGCCGCTGCTGGAGCGCTAGGGTCGCTGTATCAGTCGGACGCCGAGGCCACGGCGAGCGCGGACAGGTGTTCACTGAGTTGGGCCGCAGGCATGTAGCCAGCCAGATATTCACCCTTGTCGGTGATGATTCCTGGCGTCCCGCGAATCCCAAGCGCGTTACCCAGCGCAAATTGTTCGGCGATCGGCGTCTTGCATTTTGCGGCTTTGACGACTTCGCCGCGCTTCGCGCGGGTCAATGCGGCGCCGCGGTCAGCACTGCACCAGACCGCTTCCGCCTTGTGCCAGGACTCCGTATCGGGTCCGCTGCGCGGGTACATGAGGTAGCGGACCGCGATGCCCAGCCGGTTCAACTCAGCCATTTCCTGGTGCATGCGACGGCAGTAGGTGCAGTCAACGTCGGTGAAGACCGTGAGCGTATGCAGAATGGGACCTTTCGGCGCGAACACGATGGCGTCGGCGTCGGAGACCTTTGACAACAGATCCAGCCGCCCCTGTGTGCGGCGGCTTTCGGTCAGGTTGTCCCTGGTCTCCATGTCGAAGATGTCGCCGTCAATGTAGTAGCGGCCATCCAGCGACACGTAACCGACCTCGGTGCCGGAACGGATTTCGTAGAGGCCGGGAATCGGCGAGGGCCGGACGTCTTCCAGCTTGGCGTCCAGGCGGCGCGCGATCTCGGCGCGTACGTCGGTTTTAGGTGTGGTTTGCGTCATTGCGCCGGGCGCCACCAGCAGCAGGACGAGCGCAGCGACGGACGGAAGGATTCGGACTGGATTATTCACGTGGCTCTCGACAGGCGGTTGCATGCGGTTTGGACCGCGGCACGGGGGCACGGTTCAGCGCCTGCGATTCTATCAGCCTCGCGGGTGGTGCTGCGCGTGCAGTTCCTTCATGCGCTCGCGCGCCACGTGGGTATAGATCTGGGTCGTGGAGAGGTCGCTGTGACCCAGCAGCATCTGCACGACCCGCAGGTCGGCGCCGTGATTCAGCAGGTGGGTCGCAAAGGCATGGCGCAGCGTGTGCGGCGACAATTCCTTCTCGATGCCGGCCTTCTTCGCGTAGCGCTTGATGATGTGCCAAAAAGCCTGGCGGGTCATGCGGTCACCGCGCCGGGTCGGGAACAGGTGATCGGTCTGGCGGTCAAGCAGGATCTCGCCACGTGCGCCGCGCACGAAATCTCCGAGCCAGCGCACGGCTTCCTCACCGAGCGGAATGAGCCGCTCGCGATTGCCCTTGCCCACGATGCGTATCACGCCCTGATTCTGGTTGACCTGGCCGTGCCTGAGGCTTACGAGTTCGGAAACGCGCAGGCCGGTTGCGTAAAGCACTTCGAGCATCGCGCGGTCGCGGCAGCCGAGTGGATCACTGGTCAGCGGAGCAGCCAGAAGTGCGTCCACCTGGGCTTCGGTCAGCGATTTTGGCAACGAGCGGCCGATCTTTGGCATTGCGATCTGGGCCGTGGGATCTTCCTTGACGACACCCTCGCGGACCAGGTAACGGAAAAAGCGGCGGAAGCTCGACAACTGGCGCGCTGTGGAGCGCGGCCGCGCGCCGGTCTCGACACGCCAGGCGATGAATGCGAGCAAATCACCGCGCATCGTGCGCGTAAGCGCAGTGCCGCGCTGACGCAGCCAGCGCGACAGCGCCGTGAGGTCAGCGCGGTAGGCGGCGAGCGTGTTGGGCGACAGCCCACGCTCCATCCAGACTGCGTCGAGGAATCGGACGATCATCGGCTCGACCGGGGCGCCCGCCGTGTCAGCCGCCGCGAGCGTCGCGGCGCGTACCGATGTCGAGGATTTCATGGCTGCGTTCATTGACTTGCCCTGCTCCCGTTCGCGGACGGCGTCGCCGCCCAGTGATGGCAGGCGGCGGGCCTGTGCGACAGAATGAGGGCGCAGTATGGTTTGCCTCCGATGCAATCGAACGTGACCGGTCTCACATACGACAATGACCATTAACATAACCGGAACCAGTTCACAGTACCGCCGGTCGCCGGCCGGCGGGAAACAATGACCGCCAATCCTCTACGCCTGGTCTGGGGCATCTATGCCTGGCTGCTGGTGGTGCCGATGCTGTTGATCGCGGCCCTGCCCGTGCTCGCCCTGCCCAGGCTTTCGCAGCGCCGCGGCGCGGCTGGCTTCATTTG